>CAYUNU010000084.1:0-8110 GCA_964446195.1 uncultured Porphyromonadaceae bacterium
TACGGATATTGTTTTCGTAACAGAACCAGCCAAACCGCCTATTGCTGGATTTTCAATACAGGCCGACAATCTAATCGCACCTGCTTTTGTTAGTTTCAGCAATTCCTCCTCAAACGCAGATAGTTTTAATTGGGATTTTGGAGATCCTCAATCAGGTAATGATAACTCATCCTCCTTGAGGGATCCTACACATACATTTTCCACAGCAGGTGAATTCAATATTAAATTAACTTGCACAAATACTGAATCGGGGGAGGTTGGGGTGTACACAAAAAATATTACTGTTAGTGAACCCATAAAGTTACCAAAGGCTGCTTTTGTGATTGTTTCCAATGAAGAGTTTGCTCCGGCTAAGGTTATTTTTAGAAGCAATTCCGTAAATTCTGAAAGTTATTCCTGGGATTTTGGTGATAGTGATTCGGGTAGTGCTAACTCTTCGAACCAGGAAAACCCACAACACACATATGCTAATGCAGGTACTTATGAGGTTGTTCTTACATGTGGAAATTCGAAGACAAATGAGATTAGTACTCATTCTGAAATTGTTATCATAAAGGAAGCTGTGATTGTTCCGGTAGCTGAGTTTACTATTGAGGCAGGAGAATATATTGCACCGGCTTTGGTGAAGTTTAATAATTTGTCCAGTAAGGCTGATAGTTATTCCTGGGATTTTGGTGATCCTGATTCGGGAAATAATAATTCAACTTTAAAAAATCCGGAGCATACTTATCTTCGTGATGGCAAATATCAAGTTACGTTAACGGCTAAGAATGAGTTAAGTGGAGAGATTAATAAATATTCAAAACAAGTAATTATTACTCGACCAGTACTGCCTCCTGTAGCTGATTTTACATATACTTTCAATGGTGATGTGGCTCCACTTGAAGTAATTTTCACAAATTCATCAAATAATGGGGATCAGTTTCTATGGGATTTTGGAGATTCAGGATCAGAAAATAATGATTCCAGGGAGAAAAGCCCCAAGCATAAGTATATTAACCCTGGGAATTATACCATTAGTCTTACTGTTACAAATTCAACAACGGGTAAGTTCGATAAGTTAAGCAAAAGTATTAGCATAGTTAGTGAGTACAAAACTTTTGTTCATGTTAGCGGAGGACATGGTTATGATGAGATTGCTTCCAATGTTATTCAGGAGGGGACAGATGAATTCCTGATTTTGGTAAGTAAGCCAAACAAGGGGAGCAGTTTGTTGCTTATGGATGGAGATGGACAGATTTTAAGGGAAGAAGAGCTTAATGATCAATTATTTGATATTGACAAATCTCCTGATAGTAATGGATATGTTCTTTCGGGTTTTGAGGATAGTGTGCTTACGATACAGAATGTGTCCACAGAGATGGTATGGAAGCCGCCAGTATTTATTGAAGGGATTGATAGTATTAACCTTGATTATTCAACTCCTCGAATAGCTGTTGCCAGTAATGGGGAGGTTGCTATTGCCGGGAACATAGTTCGATCGGGAAAACCAAATGATATTTGGTTCCAAAAGCTAAACATAGAAGGAATCCCGGTGCCTGTTAGAGGTGCCACATTTAAATTTATGGGAATCAAACTAGTTAATGAATTGATCCCTTCCAAAGAAGGAGGTTTTGCTCTTACAGGATATTGGCAAGAGGATGAGAAGAAACCCAAGCGACTGATGTTTGCTTCTGTTGATAGCACAGGCAGAGGTTATTTGAAAGCTATCACAGCAGTTACCAACTTTATCGGATGTGATATTGTTAGCTCACATTCTGGAGGGTACGGCGTTTTAGCAGCTCAGGGCAGTCCCTCTGACGAAGCAACATATAATGTTGTCTTTATGATGGTTGATCTGGATGGGGGGCCTGTTAGTTTTTCAGGAATGATTCATGGGGATTTGGCAAATGACGAATTGCAAAAATTTCCTCCATGCTTAATTCGTACGGATGGGGGCTACGTTGTTGCCAGTCATTCTTTCAATGGAACTGATTATGATATAAATATTTTCTGGATTGATGTATCTGGTGAGATGGTTATGAAGAGTGAGGTGATCCGACTACCGGGTAATCAGTATGCTACTGATATTATTATTCTGAAAGATGGTAGCTATATGATTATTGGTGCTCAAAAATCTGGTGAGACTTATGATGCTTTGATAATTAAAACGGATCCATTCGGACGCCTCAACCCTGGGAGTTGAATATTGCAGTCTTAATTTTTTTTGGATTTACTTCTTTAATTTATCAATTTGGCTAAGTAAAGCTTTTGTTTCTGTCTGACAGTCGCGAAGCAGTTCTTCGGCATTTTTAAGTTTTTTCTCCAAATCGCTTACTTCCTTAGAGTTTCCTGCGCCGCCTCCACTCGATTTAAGTTTGTCGACCTCTCCTTGTAAACGTGCATTATCTGCAATTAGCCTGGAGACCTGGTCTCCAGCTCCCGATGAGCTATTCAAGCAATTAGCAAGTTCCTCATGGAGTTTGGTTTTATCGTTGAGGGCAACCTGGATCTCGGAATAAACTTTTAGGACATCCAGGTATAGTTTTGATTCCCAACTTTCATCAATGATAACCTGGTTTTTGGTGGAACTTATTTTGGAGGCTATATCGGCGTTAAGAACAAGAATATTTCCTTCTCCTTCTTTATATTCCAAGACTTGGCCAATAAGATTTGTAATCTCATTAATTCATGGTGCTAATGCTTCTTCTTGAAATTTCAACTGAGTTTTAAGGTTTTCAAAATCCTTGTTTGATTTTGTGTCTGATAACCTGTTGATATTCATGGTTGTAAAACCCAGGATCATCGCAATGGCAAAGCTGACAATAAACAGGCCTACAATCCTGTAGAATGCCTTAGAGCGTTCTTTTTTATTAATAGGTTTCATCTGAATATATTTTTAATTTACAATTTTATCGACTCTCTTACAGATTAGTACATCATCCTCTTTAATTTTGCTAGAGCTAATTGAGCTATCCTGATCCAAAGCTTGATTGATTCTGAGAAATTTATTTTTCACTTTAAAAAAGACCCAAGGGTCAGCTTCTTTTTCTTCATTGATATAAGAGATAGGTTCCTGTGGATGCCTGCTGTTATAGTCATTAATAAAAAAATAAAATAATCGGCCTAGAGACATTCCGGCAGGTGCTTTTGCTCTGAAAGTAGCAAGTTCGTTACTGGCTGCATTTTTCAAAAAAACAAAACTGATCACGATTGGGTTGTCCAGTTCAGCATCGGTAGGGTCTTCGATATTTTCACCAATGGGGTACTGCCAGGTTCTGAATTCTTTTGGGGGTAATCCGGCAAGTTTAATTATGGCTTCATTAAGAAGCACGGGAACCAGGAACCATAACATAGACAGGTACCATATGAGGGGTAGTGATGGAGCCTTCAGATATGAGAAGCATATGTTAGACAACAAGAAACCGAATAGCATAAATCCGATTATGAAGGCGATTTGCATTTTAAGTTTTTGCTCCGGATACCATGCTATGATATTTTTTGCCAAACTAACATGCAGTATCCCCATCAGGACAATAAAAATCTGAGAAAATATCAGGAGGATGGATTCATTTTTCACAATGTTAAAAGACAGGAACAGGGCTGGTACTGCTAACAGTATGGATGTTAAAAGCGCATATAATAATCCTGATGTACCAAACCTTTTGAGACCTTTAAGCCTTTTTATTATTATCATAAAAACGCTGAGGCCGATAATAAGGCTTCCAATCTTCAATGCCAAACTTGTACCACTCATTTTCTTAAATCATAATGGGATACAAAAATAGAAAAGAAAGCTTCAAATTCCTAAACTGATTTTATCCCTATTAGTCTGTTATCCAAAGGGGCACTGTAATAGCTCTGGCTTCCCCGTATTCAATACGGTAGTGCAGTGCTCCTATCAGGTTGTTCCGGGTAGTGCACGGAAAACGGTTTCCATCGAAATGGTAGGGAAACCTTCTCCTTCCAGGTCCTTCGGCATATAGTTGTCCGTTCATACCAATAACGGTAAGTAATCTAATACGTGTTCTGCGGTATCCAAATTCCATAGCGTTATGGATAGCATCAACATAGCCATTGATAGTTGCCGGATGCCCCCTATATTGGTCAATAGCATTTTGGTATCCTGTTCTGGTTAATTCCGGGCGGATTAGTGCGTCAACATATCCTGTGGCATAATTAAAAGCATGAACTCTCGCTTCTCCCCGTCGTCTTGCATCGCTTATTAAGTAGGCCATTCCGGCAACAAGTAATGCTGTACAGATAACAGTCCCAACGACAATAACAGCAGTTGTAACTGTCAGGCAGGCTATTATTCGAGCTGCTCCACCACTAACACGAGAAACGGCAGACAAGGCTCGTGTTCCAACCCATCTGATCAATTGTGACCACCCAGAAGGGCTTAAATTGAATCTTATAGTTAGGCTTGCTTGTATTTGAATTCTGCAACGATGTCTCACTCCGAGAATATTAGCATTGAATGGTCCAATTATCCCCTCAACAGAAATCTGGACTCCAAAAAAACACAGATGCGGGTCGGGAGAGCAACTGATAGTCAGCTCAATACCATCAGCTATGCCCCATTTCCGTTTTATGCCCATACACTGAAGCATGGCATTGCCCAGTCTGCTTGAAATGTTTCCTCTGCCAGACACAAAGTCCGTTCTAACCCGACTAAGGCATTGACCACTAGGTGCTATTGAGGCTGTCCAGTCATTGTTCAAGGCCATTTGTACTTCCGGGGCTATCTGATTTCTCGAAACGGATCCGGCTAGTGCCGGAGCACTTGATCCAGTTTCATGCTGAAGAGTAATTTGGCAAGATTGGAAGCTTGCTTTCGACAGAAATGGTCCACTGGTAAAACAACCATTTGGGGGTATGTTAATACTACCCACGGTGTAAGACGGTAAGACATTATTCCATGCCATAATAGATTTCCTAATCCAGTTTTATCCAATTAATACCGTTGGACAGCCGGCGACAATTGAGCCGCCATGTGCAGTTGTATCTCCCATTCTGGCTGCTGGTTGACCTCCAATCATTACTGTAAAGGATCCAAGTATGATACTGTCTGGTGGTCCTGTGCATGTTGCCATATCTCCAACTCTGGCTGCAGGCATGCCGGCTATCAATACCGTTGGACATCCTGGTGGAAGAATAGGCCCTCCAACATGTGGCACCACGCCCGTGACCATTGGACATACATGCATGTCAGTTACTCTTGCAGCTGGTTGTCCCATAATTTTTTAATTAATATTAACCAAGCTTCCTCTTAGAGTTAAAATTGCTGATGATGATACTTCAGAGCCTGCATTACCTGCGGCTGTGAATTGTGCATTAGCTGCAATATCAACATTGATTCCCTGCAATGCTACATCACCACCACTGGCTTCAAGGCTTATGTTTCCACCCTGAGATCCTGCTGTTATTTCCTGGCCTTTTAATTCCATAGCTTGGCTTGCCTCAATACCAATCCCCTGGCCTGCTTCAACTTCAATTCCCTGACCAGCTTCTATTTTTATTCCTTCTTGCGCTGTAATCTCAATCTCTTTTGCCTCGATTTTCAAGGACTCTGTAGAGAATATTCTCAATTCGTTATTGGCTGTGTCAAGAGTTATCTCGCTTACCTGATCTTTATCATAAATCCTGATTTTTTCACTTCCACCAACATCGTGAAATTCAATGGTATGGCCACTGATGGTTCGGATAGCTTTTATATCGGGAGTAGCATCTCCCCAAGCAGGGTCAGGGCAGAACTGGCTTGGGCTGGTATTGAAAGCTCCCATTACATAAGGGCGTTCCATATCTCCATCTTCGAATGCAACTAACACGTCGGACCCTATTTCAGGAACAAAGAAATTGCCTCCTTCATTCATTACATAAGGAGTCATGCACCTGATCCATGGTGTTGTATCGTCTTGCCCAACCATCCAGCCATAGTCTACTACCACCCTTCCATATTTATCTGGATCGGCATTATCTCTAACCTGTCCACGTATAGGGTCGGAGTTGATGATGGCATTGGGATTTGCATTTTCCGGTATTTCACATTCTGCCGACATTGCAGTGAAATTGTTGTCGTAGTTCAGAATATGATCAGTGAAATGGGAAATTTTAGTAATTCTATACCTTCCATAACTCTGAGAAGAGCTATCTGGACCAGGTTTTGAGATATTAATTTCCTGCCCAATTTTCAGACCGAGGTTTGTTCCGGCACCTGTAGTTGTTGTCAGTTTTAAGGCGTCGGCAGTTTCTTCAAGCTGTCCGGCTTTCTCGAGTCCTTCCTGATAGCTTCCAGGATCAATGTTAAGATGGTTAAATGTACGCTTAGCATGTTCGGCAAAAAGTTGGTTGGACTCAGAATATGCATGCTGTCCGTATTCATTAAGTTGTTGTTCAACATTATTATTGCCAGACTCCCAGTCCAATACCTCCTTTTCAGAATCGTGAACATAGCGGAACATATTCCCGGATGGACCAGTCTTTAAATCAAAACTAAAACTTTCCAGATCTATACCGAGGGTTAATTCGGCTTCATCAATATCCGGAAGCTCTCCAAAGAATAGTTCCTGCCCATTATAAAAAAACCATTCCCCATATCTCATGGAAATCCTTCTGAGAAAGTCATAATCACTCTCCATGTATTGTACAACATAGGTAAGCTGATCAGTGTTTCTTGGGTTAATATTGGGGTTCAAAAGATTTCTGGGATATGGCTGAAGAACTTCATTTACAATTTGGTCTAAGGTTTTTTCCTTAAATGACCTGCAGGTGGGCTTCCCTTTTAGAATGATGTCGGGGCTTTTGCCATGAATGGTTAGTATATCTCCACTGGCCATCCCCGACTTGTTACTACTAATTGCTGTAACTATTCCTCTGAAGCTGAAGCCCTCATTAGTATCAGTGTTACCCAATTCTTCATATTCGGAATTGATGGTACAAGTTTTTCCAATGAAGTTCTTTGTTCTTTCTACTATGAACTCAGTCTGACTTTCCAAGCTATCCAAATCGTAGCTAATCTGAAAAGAATCCAGGTCGTACATGTCCTGAAAAACATCCAGGTTTATGAACCCGGCTATTTCTTCATTGTCAATCCTAATTGTTACACTTGTTAATAGTCCCATAAATACATAATTTAGGGTGTTTCAGCCATAAAAACTTGATGTAAAAATCTGAGATTCTACCTCCATGGTTAACTTAGTGCCCTCCCTCATTAGGGACTATCCAAGAATTTTCATGCTCTACTCCAAACAGAGAAATTTTTCGCACGGTTATTACCAGAGAAATAGTGATATCAGATTCATTGGAGAAGCTCTCATGGTAGCTTACCAATACCCCATCCTCAAATTCGATCCTTCTGCCTGGACCTGTGGAAGTGATTCCAGAAAAGGATATTTTCCCACTTCTTAAAGAACGTGTAGCAACCATCCATGAAAATAATTCCTCATCATCAATTCCTCGAATGGTTATGTTAATGGTGCCGCCTCTGATATTTGAAAACGAACCCGTACGACTGTTGTAATCCTGGTCGAATCCAAAATCACAGGCAAGAACAGGAATACCCTGCTCTTCGCTAGAGTGTCCTGTAATGTGAAGGCGTGCTGTTAAAGACATATTTATTGTATTTTAATTGTAAAAAGAAAGATACAATTAATCGCCTCTCTAAAAGATGGGAGTGAGAGAAGTGATAATAGTGTGCTAAAATGGGTTTACATTACCCATTCATTCTCATGCTCTCCGTTCCCCATCTTTATTTTTCTCGCCGACAGGGAAAAAGTTTCAATCATTGCACCTATTCCAGCGTTATCGAAGGATTCTTCGTATGAGACCATATATGCCTCTTCTATTTCTAGTTCCTTCAATTTTGCATCTTCATCTCTTTTGTTAAAAGTAATTTTTCCATCCTTACGCATGTAGCTGTCGCACATCCATTCAAATAGGGTAGTATCATCAGTAGACTCTACCACTATGGTTATAATTCCTCCCCGAGCAGTTGAAGAAGGTCTTCCAGTATCATCTGTAGCCTGATGCATACTGTAATCACATTTTAGTACACGGTACTCATTTCCGTCCACTTCAAATTTTGCTTTAAATGACATGATTCTAAAGTTTTAATGGTGATTATTATGGT
>CAYUNU010000084.1:8210-10986 GCA_964446195.1 uncultured Porphyromonadaceae bacterium
TCAGTGCCGTCATCACCCTTTTGTCCGTCCATCTTAATCATGAAGTTTTTGGCCGGGAAATAAGGTGTCATATGTATATCCAGAAAGATTCTGTCTTTCTGTTTAGGGTCTTGTTCGAAGCGTTTTACTGAGAACTTCTCAATTAACTTTCCCGGGCCTGTTATTCCATCCAGGAAGCGTGTCATCTGGCTAAGAATTTCTTTACGTGTTTTTACATTAAAGTTCTCAAATGCTCGTCTGTTGAGAAAATCCATTAGAACCTTGGTAATGTAGTCAAAGACCCTGACCACAGAGTATGTTTGTAAGCCAAGGTTATCCCCATTGAAGAGAGTTTTAGCAGAAAAAGCCATTACCTTACCATATTCATTTACCATTGGGACTAATCCAAGTTTTTCCAGATTGGCAATTTCACTTTTCTTGAGATCAAACTTAACTCCGTCAATTTCGCTTAAGCTACCGTGTTTTTTCCCAGCTGCAACTTGAGACATCAGTGTTTGGTAGATATTTCCTGCCAGGGCTCCGGCAGGTGGTACAAACAATTCCTCATCTTCGCCTAGTTCTTCATATTTATCTCTTCCAACTAGCCAGTTACAGGACATAACCGCATTTGACTTGTACATGTCTCCACCAGTAAGGTTGCTTGCTTCAAACATCTCCATAACATCATCTGGTGTGTCAAGGTGCTCAAAATCGGTTACCAGCATGACTTTATTTTCATGGGCGATTTTTGCCCATTTTTCGACAACCTTGTTAGATCCCAGGTATCCGGGGACAACTAAGAGACTGTAATTGTCTCTCAAATCCAGGCGGTCGAATTTTTGAACAAGTTCTTCTTGGATGGCATCTATAAAACGAGTGTCATCAAGGTCTTTAAGTTGCTCTAGATCAGCATTGACGAAGCTGACATTTTTAATTTTGGTGCTACCCGTATTTTTAAAGAATAATGCCATTGAACGGTAAGATTTTTCAAGGTCTTTACATGCTTCAATGGCCTCTTTTAGATTGCTTTTAAGAGTCTTTTCGCTAATCTCTGCATTAGATTCACAGTTTTGAACCATTTCAGAAATATCTGATGAGGATGATAAGACAGCTGCCCATAGCTCTAGATTTTTTTTGAGGGCTGCTCTTTCATTTTTCTTCGAATGCTCGGAAAGAAATATTTTTTTTCTTGCTTTCCTTTCGGGGTTAAGATTTTGAACTCCGTCAATTGCTGCCTCCAGAAGATCAAATCCACCAACTTTTGCTAATTGGTCCAAGCTACTGGAAAGAACCTCTTCAGGCTTATCTATCTTTCCAATTTTTTCTGCTACCTTTTCCCGGTATTGTTCAATATTTTGTTGTGATTGTTGTGCCATTTCTAATATTTTTTTGGTTGATGGATGAATCAAGCCTGATCAATTTCCTTAATCAGAGAATAGATTGCATTAAGAGTAGCCTCTTTAGTATCTTCATTTTCCAGAGCTTTGCGCAGGAGTTTGTTGCTTTTCAGCTGCTTGATTATTTTGAAAAACTGGTCTTTCTGAGAAGTCAGATCCTGTAGGAATTCGCTCTGGGCAACGATTCCCTTAGTTCCAAAATCAGCAAGGTTATTAAAAGATAATTTTTCCTCTTTCGCTACACCTTCGCTATCAGTAAAATCTACATCAATCTGAGGTTGAAAATGCTTGAAAACATCATCAATAGAGGTCAGTCCTTCAACAATTTCAGGTTTGATTGGGGGCTCTGCTGTAAGCTTTTCTACCATCAAGGTTCGATTTTGAGGTATATCACTAATGGCTTCGCTAGCATCGCCCTTAGCTTCTGTACCACCTATTCCATACATTTGCATATTATTGGTTTTTAATGTTAATGATCACTTTAGTTAACTTGATATAGTTTATTTAATATTCCACGAAATTTCATCATTCTTATCCAATTCGAGCTTAACAATACTACCTCTTTTTATTTCATCAGAAATTATCATTTTAGATAATGGTCGGCGAAGTTGGGTTCTTATAACCCCAACAATTGGTCTGGCACCGTATTTAGGTGTGAATCCTGATAGTGCCAGTTTCTTTTTAACCTTTTCGTCCATAATAAGCTCAATACCTTTGTCATCCAGAGATTTTAACAGGCTTTTAAGGTGAATCTCGAAAATTTTGACGACATTTTCTTCACTTATTGGTGCAAATGGAACAATCTCTGTCAGTCGACCGAGAAACTCAGGACGGAAATGATTACTCATAATATCCATCAAGCTATTAGAGCTTGGTATTTCACCCTTGTTAAAAGAATCGACTATGAATTGGCTGCCAATATTTGAAGTGAATAGGATAATTGCATTTGAAAAATCACCCTCTTTGCCAAGGCGATCGTGCAGTTTACCTTCATCCAATATCTGAAGAAAAATATCAAAAACTGAGGAATGAGCTTTTTCAATCTCATCAAACAAAACAACCGAATAGGGTTTTTGTCGTATTTTATTTACAAGCAGCCCACCTTCCTCATAGCCTACATAGCCAGGAGGTGCTCCATAAAGTAAGGCGGCAGAATGTTCTTCTTTAAACTCCGACATGTCAAAGCGGGTAAGGAAGGATTCATCTTGGAAAAGAAATTCGGAAAGTGACTTAGCCAGCTCAGTCTTACCTGTACCAGTAGGGCCCAGGAAAAAGAATGAGCCTATTGGTTGACCTGCTTTATTCAATCCCGATCTTGATTCAAGTATGGCTTCGGCTATGCTGTGAAGGGCATGGTCCTGCCCAATTACCCTTTTTTTCAAGTGAGCCTCAGTGTTCAT
>CAYUNU010000085.1:0-3837 GCA_964446195.1 uncultured Porphyromonadaceae bacterium
CATTCGAGATACAAGGCTTCCTGGAATAAAGGGGAAATGGGGATTTAGGGGAAAAAAATAACAGAAAAAGATAAAAACTATGAAAAAACTTCTAACTATTACTTTGGGCTTATTGATTCTTGGTGGATCAGCAATAAGTCAACATTATGTCCAAAAGTATTACCCGGTTACAGATCCGCTGGTAAAGGAAAACCTGGAGAAATGGGATGATGTGAAATTTGGATTATTAATGCACTGGGGGCCCTATTCACAATGGGGAGTAGTTGAATCCTGGTCCATCTGTTCCGAGGATGTTGGTTGGGCACAAAGAAAATCAGGAAACTATACTGATTATAAAAAAGAATATGAAAACCTTCAAACTACTTTTAATCCAAAGAAATTCAATCCTGAAAAATGGGCTAAAGCAGCTGCAGGTGCAGGAATGAGATACATGGTTTTTACTACCAAGCACCATGATGGTTTTTGTATGTTCGACACAAAGTATACCGACTATAAGATTACTGACCCCAAAACCCCTTTTCATAAAAACTCTAAAGCAAATATCACCAAGGAATTATTTGAAGCCTTCAGAAATGAAGGGATGATGGTTGGTGCATATTTTTCGAAACCCGACTGGCACAATGAGGATTATTGGTGGCCCAATTTTGCAACTCCAGACCGTAATGTTAATTATGATATTTCAAAGTATCCCGAACGTTGGGAGAACTATGTGCAATTCACTCATAATCAAATCATGGAGCTTATGACTGACTATGGAGATGTTGATATTCTCTGGCTTGATGGTGGTTGGGTTCAAAAAATGACAGATGAGCAGGTAAAAGAATACAACTGCAAAGATGGATACTCATTTACTAATACCCAAAGTCAGGATATTAGAATGGATGAGCTAGCTGCAAAAGCACGCGAGAAACAACCGGGCTTGATAGTAGTAGACCGCGCTGTTGAAGGCCCCAATCAGAATTACCTTACACCAGAGAATACTGTTCCAAAAGAAATGCTCCCCTACCCCTGGGAATCATGCATAATCATGGGAGGAGGCTGGTCTTATTCATTTGATGCTAAATTTAAATCAGAGAGAGAATTAATACATATGCTCGTCGATATTGTCAGCAAAGGAGGTAATCTCCTACTCAATATTGGACCAAGTCCGGAAGGCACATGGTATGATGAGGCTTATGAGCGATTAGAAGCCATTGGAGACTGGATGGAAACCAATTCAGAGGCTATATATGAAACTCGAAAAATAGCTCCTTATAGAGATGGACAGATGTGTTTCACTCAAAATAAGGATGGCAAAGCTATTTATGCAACTTACCTTTTAAACGAAGATGGGCAAATTCCGGAAATCCTGAATTTAGAACTACCAGAAATTCCAACCAAGGCAAAAATGACAGTTCTTGGATCCGGTGCGAAGGTTAAGTATTCCAGAGATGGAGACAAATACAAATTAGAATTCCCCAGAAAAGTTATCTCAAAACCACCAAGTAATAAAGCAGTGGTCATAAAGATTGAAAAATAAATAGTAGTAATAAAAAAAAAAAGAGCGCTATACAGCGCTCTTTTTTTATTACGTATCTGAAATAATATATTATTTATCCCAGAAAATCTTGGTTGATAGTTTGTCATCCGCTGAAACAGCACTATAATTATCCAAGTTCAGAGCAGCCTCAGCAGAAGGATAAGTATAACGTGAAGGTGGATAAATTTGTCCACTTGCAGAAGAGTTATCAGGCATGAACTCCAATACAGGAGCATTCAGTCTTCTCATTTCCGACCATGTTTGAGTCATAGTAGCCAAACCAAAGTCTAACCATTTCTGAGTTGCAATCAAGGCAAGTTTATCAGAATTTGAATCCCAGGCAACATCAGCACTAGCAAGATATGCAAGAATTTGCTCTCCGCTTGGTTTTGTCAGAGGTTCACGATAATCACCAGTAGCATTGATATTGTAATAATGATCAATAGACTGAGTAATACCTCGCTCATACATGGACTTTGCAGTACCATCATCACTATTGGCTAAAGCAATCTCCGCCTTCATAAAGCTAACTTCAGCAGCGCCAATAATCCAGCCTGGGAAATGATTATTCCTTGTATACGTAGCAGTATCATAGCGTGCCACCATACCATCAGACAGAAGTGTATTCTGAGCAGTAGCATCAAGCATTGGGTCAAGACCATTATATTCTCCATCCAAACCTGGATCGAACATAATCTCTAGTCTTGGGTCCATATTGTTGTCCATAAACTCACAAACAGCTTTTGGCGCAATATCATACGAACCCCAAGTCTCCATGGCCTGACGGATTCCGCCTGTTCCACTGGAAGTAGTTGCCTGTAAAGCGTCGGTTCCAATTAGCATGATGTTTTCATCATTGCTTTCAACAACAGGCCATGTTCCAGGATTATTTAAAATCTCAGCAATTTCTGTAGCTGCATTCGCAATATCCAACTGACCCCTAACTAGCATCCTAAGCCTTAATGAGTTAGCATACTTTTCCCAAAGAGTAACAACACCAAGGTTGATATAATCTTTGTTAGCAAAAACACTTGCTGTATATGAATCAATTTCGATGCTATGAAGCTCCTGAGCAATAGATTTAAGATCGGCGATCATTGCAGTATAAATCTCTTCACCGGTATCATACTTAGGAAGAGCTTCTGTCAGGTCACCTTTTTCTCTAACCATACCTGCCTCAGACCATGGTATATCACCAAAGATATCAACCATTTGCTGTGACTGATCATAAAAGAAAATTGTAGCAGCAAGGTTGAAAATTCTCAACTCTGCCTGTTCTTCCTCACTCAGATCATTGTAAAGGCTCTGGAAAACTCTAAAATTAGTCATCGGACCATTATAATATTGATTCCATCTCCATTCAGTTGGACTGGCACCAGGAACGTACTGATCAGATGTGTTTTGCCATCCCATTACTTGGGTATAATGCCCCATAGTCGGTTGTTCAACCACAAAAAATCTATAGTACCAAGGTAAAACAACCTCATTAGCGCTTGCTAATAATCCAGTAAAATACTGTGGTACAGTCGCTACGGAAGTTTTCCCAGGATCTGGGTATAACTCTTCAAGTTCACTTTGTTTACAACCATTAAATATAATGGCCATTGAAGCGAACATGACTAAAACGATATATATTTTCTTTTTCATATTGTTTATAATTTAATCATTTCACTTTTAGAAACTTGCCCGTACAGAGAATCCGATGCTTCTGGTAGCAGAAGTAGATCCCTGAACACTTGCTGAATTAACCCAGTTAGTACCAATATTGGTTTCAGGATCAAATTCCTTCATTGTACGATAAATATAGAACAGGTTGCTTCCAACAAGTGCTACACGAATATTATTGCACTTAAGTTTAGATGCAATATTCTTAGGCAGGTTATAACCTATTGAGGCTTCCCTGAACTTGATATAATGGTTCTTTTTAACAGCATCATCATAACGGCTCATACCTGAACCCCAAGCAGGAACTGCTCCCCACTGGAAGGTATTCATATAATATTCTGAAGCCTGTAGAATGATATCGTTTTCTGTTCCATCAGGAAATACTCCGTCAAGAATAACACCATCATCATAAACCCTTTGTCCTGAAGGAGCAGTTTCACCAAGAACTCTGTTTCCAGTTAAAGGATCATCATTGTCATAGTAGTAAGAAAGACCACCGTGTTCAGCACTCCTGTACTCAAGAGTTTCTTCGAACATACCAGCACCTTTCATATACTGACCGGCAAGTGAAACTACATCACCACCCCAGCTATAGTCGATAGCGAAGTCAATGAAGAAACCTTTCAGATCGATATAAGAACCAAATCCTCCAA
>CAYUNU010000085.1:3847-10976 GCA_964446195.1 uncultured Porphyromonadaceae bacterium
TAAGCTATAGTCAATTACGAAATCAACAAAGAAGTTGCTCACCTCTAAGTTCGATCCGAAACCTCCAACTAACCAAGGAATAGCATTACCAGCTTTTTGGCGAGTATCACCATAACCGTAATCAACAGGATCACCATTAGCATCATACTCTTCAAAATTCAGCTGATAGAATCCATCATCAGGATTGACAATATGCCTACCGTCGTCTGTCATCTTTGGCATGAAAGTGATAATATCACCCATTGCGCCACCAGGCACAGATACAATCTTAGCAGCACCAGAGTCAAAGTCAGCATGAGTTAACATGTCTACTCCAGGCATCAGCTCAACAACAGTATTCTTGTTTAGTGCAAAATTACCGCGAAGGTCCCAGGTAAGATTATTAGTAGAAAGAGGGGTTCCGTAAAGAGCAGCTTCAAAACCAAGGTTTTTAAGTTCACCAATATTGGTCAACATACGGCCAGCTCCAACTGTAGTAGGAACATCAAGCCAAAGGATCTGGTCAATAATTTTATTATTGTAAACAGTTGCCTCTAAACCCATGCGGTTTCCGAAGAATTTCATCTCGGTTCCAACTTCAAATTCGTGTTTTTCTTCAGGTTTGATACCATCGTTTCCATAGTTTGAAGAAACTGAATTATAAATAATTCCATTGATAGCGCCTTGTGAGTATGCATTATTAGCAGCATATAACGGAGGAGCGTTACCTACGATACCCCATGCAACACGTAATTTACCATAGTCGAAGTTACCTTCAAAGCCAAGAGCTTCAGAGAAAATGAAACTAGCGTTAACCGAAGGGTAGAAGAATGTATTGTTTCCTGGAGGCAGTGTTGAGGATGATTCCTGACGGCCTGTGAATTCAACATAAGCAAAATCACGATAGCTAATACTTGCTGTTCCAAGGAAAGCAAATTTTAATAGTTCATTATATGCAGAACTACCATTTCTTGTGCTATTGTTATTTGATGCATTCTGGTGGAACCAGTTCTCTGCACTCAAACCACCTTGGGTACCTGCATTAACAGACTTATATGTCTCTCTTCTTCCCTGCCAACCGGCGTTAATAAGAAGACCGATCTCATCAGTAAGGTCTTTATCAAAAGATAAAAGAGCATCTCCGTAAGCAGTATTGTAGGTTGTGCTTCCCATTGAGAAGGAACCTGAATTACCCATACTTAGTGGCACAGAAGTTCTTCCTCTGGATTCAACTAAAACTCCGGTATAATCATTACCAACTCTACCACGCAAAGTAAGACCTTCAGCTAGCGTCAGACGAGCAGTAGCACTGGTCATCAAACGATTCTGATTCTCATCTTCCTGATTAGCCAGAGTTCTCCAGAAATAATCCAATAAGTCTGTAGCTCGAATTGAGAGATAAATATTCTCATCAGGAGTAGCACTTGCCTGGCTTCCTGTGCGGAATACATAACCTTTGCTGGTCATGAACTTATCAGTGTACCATTCAGCTTTGTCGAAACGACTTAAGAAACCACCGTAGTTATTCGTGATACGGCTAATCTTGTAAGGACGGTTAGCTGTGTGCTGATTAACATACTGTGCAACCAGATCAACTTGTAGTCTTTTACCAAGATTAAGAGTTGAATTTAGGTTAAAAGTGTTACGATCATGAGTATTACCACGTGTTACACCTTTATAATCCAAACGAGTGTAGGAGAAACGCATGCTTCCCCAGTCACCAGCCTTACTCACAGCTACGTTAGCTATAGAGTTAGTACCGGTATCAAAGAGGTTATCCCAGTTATCAGGTTGAGCAACGTAAGGTACAATCTCGCCATTCCATGACAAAACATCTTCTCCGTCAAATTTTGGTCCGTACTGACCATAAGCTCTGTAAGGAGCATAACGCATAGTACCGTTATATGTACTCCAACTGTCTGAACTTGGATCATAAACCCTAGGGTTCTCATAATACAGCCATCCATCTTTGTCAGTTCCATAAGAACCAATGTTGATAGCGTCATAATATCCAGGACCATACTCATTCTGGAATGGTGGGTTGTAAGCAGGAGTTTCAACAGTGTAGGTGTAACTTGCGTCAACACCAACACCCTGTTTACGTGTACCATTCTTAGTAGTAATTACCACAACACCGTTGGCAGCTTCAGATCCGTAAAGAGCGGAGGCTGATGCACCTTTCAGAATTGAAAGATCCGCGATGTCCTCAGGGTTGATGTCAACAAGACCATTACCACGGATACGTTGGTCACCCCAGTATCCATCGTTGTTAGCCTCACCGTTACGGATAGGTACACCGTCAACGATAATCAGCGGCTGGCTGCTAAAGTTGATGGAGTTCATACCCCGGATCTTGATATCTACACCACTGGTAGGTCCACCAGGTGCGGATGAGATTCTAACCCCAGCAGCTTTACCATAAAGTGCAGAACCGAAATTTGTGGAACCAACTTTGGTAATTTCTTTGGAGTCAACTCGGGAGATTGCGTATCCAAGGGCCTTTTGCTCACGCTTAATACCCAAGGCTGTTACAACAACCTCACCTAATTCAGTGGTTTCTGACTGTAGAGCAACATTAATTGTTGTTCTGTTGCCAATTACCACCTCTTCTGCTTTCATTCCAATGAATGAAAACAACAGGCTCTGTGCTTGACTAGAAACGGAAATCTGGTACTGTCCATTCTGATTGGTGGTTACACCGCCAGGAGCATCTTTTACTCTGACAGTCACACCCGGAAGGGTTGACCCATCCTCAGCAGAAGTTACAGTTCCAGTAATGTTTCGTGTCTGTGCCCAGACACCCATACTCATAGTTACAAATACCATGAGCAAAACCAGTAACTTTTTTTTCATAGAAACTAATCTTTAGGTTATTACAATTGATTTGAATTTTGCATTAGTATTGGAATGCTTATTATATTAAAGCAAATATAACAGTTTTTTAAGATTTGCAAGGTTTTTTTTGCTACAATGACCCTTATATATACCCTAAAGCAGGCTAAAACAAACAACTTTATCGATAAACCTCCCAGCCCTTAAACATTAAATAGATTGTTATCCAAGCAATTGCCTGCAAATACCTCTCACATCCTATTAGACTTAATAAAAATAACTACAAAATCTTGACACTTACGCTTTCTCGATTTTATCTAAATACTCGCTAAAAATAATCCTATGTAAATATTTCGGGATATATTTATGCCTTCAAGGAATAAACGTTTTTTAAGAGCTTTGAAAACCCAAATACAACAGATCTGATTACAATAATATTAATACATGAATAAACTAATAGAGTACATAAAACAAATACAAAGTCTTGCAGAAACAGGTCTCCACTATTCAAGGAATCCTTTTGAGCTTAACCGTAACACTGAAATCAATCGTATATGTATTGATATCCTGCAAGGCATCTCAAATACCAGCAGAGATACAATTGAACTGCATCTGGAAGAGCGAAATGGATATAAAACTCCAAAAGTGGACGTACGAGCAGTAGTTTTTAATGAAAATAACGAACTATTGTTTGTTAAAGAAATTATTGATGGGCGTTGGTCTCTTCCAGGAGGTTGGGCAGATATCGGCTTCACTCCGGCCGAAATGGCAATTAAAGAGACAAGAGAGGAAGCTGGTTTTGTTGTAAAACCTACCAGATTGCTTGCTGTTATGGATAAAAAATGTCACGATCATCCTTCCGACCTATATTATATATATAAGATATTCCTGCAATGTGAAATTGAAAGTAAATCCGAGAAAGATGGTTTAGAAACAACAGAAATAGGATTCTTTAAGGAGTCGGAAATCCCTGAACTCTCCAATCCAAGGAATACTCCAGAGCAAATAAAACTATTTTTTGACTTCCAAAAAGGAATAAAAACTCCTCCCTATTTTGAGTAGAAACAGTCCCAAATATTTATTTAGAGGACTTTTATTGTCCATTGCATTAATAATCCTTACTCCTGAAATTAGTGCACAATCACCAAATAATCAGCAAAAAAAATCATTCCCCTATGATTTAAGATCTGAGCAGGAAATAGGCTTGATGATAACTGGCACTAGTTTGCTCTATGCGTCTATTATTGGTCATGCTAAAAAACAAGAATGGGGCCAGACACCACTTTTACGTCTTAATAAAAAAAATGTGTTCTTAATTGATCGACCTGCCACAAACAACTGGAACCCTAAGCTTAACAGTTTAAGAGAATTCTTTGAGCCTACCACCAGCCTGGCTGTGCTTGGATCAATTGGAGCACACGGACTGCTTTCTTTCAATCAGAAAAAGAACTGGTCGGAGTTGATGACCTTAACTCTTATGTACTTTGAAGGCTTATATATTTCCACAGGTGGTGAATTACTTGTAAAAGCTCTGGTGAACAGAGCAAGACCATTCACTTATAATAATGATTTGTCGATAGAGGAGCGCATAAGGGGTGGAAATAACGAATCCTTCTTCTCCGGAAATGCTACCTTGTTGTTTTATAATGCAAGCTTTTTGTCACTATTAGCCTGGGATATTTATCCGGATAAAAAATGGACCCCTTATGTAATAGCTAGCAGTTTTGCAATTGCAGAGCTTTCAGGTTTCTGGTCGGTGCGATCCGGCATGCATTTCCCAACAGATGTCATTACAGGTGCTATCTGGGGAAGCGCTACAGCCTTATTAATTAACCGATTGCACAAAAAAGGAGCTAAAGGACTTAATATAATGCCATGGGCAATACGTGAGGGCAAAGGACTAATGATAAGATACAAAATTCAAGATACAAGGTACAAGTGTCAAGATACAAGATGATGTTCCTATTTTATGAACTGGAAATCAGTCTTTCCTGAA
Organism: uncultured Porphyromonadaceae bacterium; assembly: GCA_964446195.1. GTDB lineage: Bacteria > Bacteroidota > Bacteroidia > Bacteroidales > UBA12481 > JAUVKA01. The sequence continues at coordinate 8,655 of CAYUNU010000085.1, forward strand.
AGTTTTTTTACTGTAACATACATAAGCCTAACCGACAACCATTCCAATGAGCCAATGAAGTTTACCTTTTTCCATAAATAGAGAATAAATGTCCAAAACACAAGACAGGAAAAGGCAAATAATAATACCCAGGATATTTGATTAGTCCAATCCAAATTGCCAACAATCAGCTCAAGCACTTTTAATAATAATTCAGCAACAAGAGGCTCTAAAAAGTAAACTGTCAAGGCAACCATGCCAAAACTCCTTACAACGATAAATCGCTTTGTGTCGTTCCGTCCTCTATCACTCTTGAAATCAATTCTTTTTAATAGAAATATTAATAATAAAAAGAATATTCCCAGTTCAATATATGTAATTCCCGATTCAATAACCCATTTGCCGAAAACCCTTTCACTATCGAAAAACAAAATAGCTGAAACCCCTAAAACAAACAAAACTAACATTATAGAAATATAGCGTCTGGTAAAAACTTTTATACTCTCACCAAAAGCAAGTGATAATCCAATAGCAGCTCCAAAAAATCCATATCCCAAATATGGAGCTAAGCTAAACTCCTGACTAACATATCCAATACCAAGAGCCCGGATATAGTTATGCACTGCATATGCATCATCATAAGCCGGCCGTAGATAGTATTTTACTATCGGTGTAATTAGTAGAAAGAGAAATCCTAAAAAAAGCAAAATCCTGATTCCTTTTTTCTTGCTCCTTAAAAATTCAGGGCGCAATAATACACCTAAAACAAGACTAACAATAACAAGTATTAGGCCGATCACGGCAAGCGTTCCTGGCTTGGTAATCTGCGACCAATAAATTTGAACATTGGCGCTATCTCTGATAAAACCAATGATAAACCCAGCAGGAAATTCAGGTTCCGCTCCTGTTAAATCTGCACTAAAACCATTAGAAAAAAACAGGCGATATACGTAGTTTAATATTACAAACCATAACCCTCCGGCAACTCCCCCCGCAACAGTCCTTTTCAATTGGTCAGGATTTTTTTCTGCTCTGTGATAAAATGAATACGTATTAACAATACCACTGATAAAGTAAAAAATACCCGCCATCGTAAATAAAGCAATGACAGCAATAATTAACGGCGCCCAGGCAGTCGAAAAATGCTCATGTAACATTTCCCTTGATTGCAATCCCGTCCAATGGTAATGTAAACGATGAATTACAATAATTGTCATTATTCCCAACCCACGAAGGAGGTCAATAGATAATATCCGTTTCTTCATTTGTCGATTCTTTCTTTAGGTTCATTCAAAAACCTTCGCATTACTTTCCCCAACATACTCTTAGGAAGTGAGCTGGAAAACTCTATTACTTTAGGCACCTTGTAAAAAGCCAAATGTTCTTTGCAATGCGAAATCAACTCCGACTCTGTCGCTTTTGAACCTTTGCTTAAAACAACAACAGCCTTTACTGCCTCGCCACGAAAACCATCTGGAATCCCACATACACCAGCTTCCTTGATACTATCATGACAGCATAAAACCCGCTCTACTTGCTGCGGATAAACTTTAAAACCCGAATTGATGATCATTTCCTTGATCCTTCCTGTAATAAAAAGAAACCCATCTTCATCCATCCTTCCCAAATCACCGGTGAGCAACCATCCGTCTCTAAAAACTTGCTTGCTTTCTTCTTCATCTCCAAAATACTCCTTCATAACCTGAGGCCCCCTGACCAGTATTTCACCAACACCATTAACAGGCATTTCCTCATGTGTTTCAATATTGACAATTTTAACTTCTGTGGAGGGGAATGGTAAACCTACTGAACCAGCCTTTTGTAATCCCTTTGAGGGATTGCAGGTGACACCGGGAGAAGCTTCTGTCAAACCATAAGCTTCAAGGATTTTTACATTGCAAAGTCCTTCAAATTTTTCCTGAATCTCACTTATCAATTCAGTACCACCACTACAACAATCCTCCAAAGAAGGTAATTTGATGTTTTCTTTGACCATGTAACGGTTTAATGCCGCAAACATAATCGGAACACCAGGCAAATAACTAACACTGTACTTCCTTATGGAACTTACGATTTTCTTTATTTTAAATTGAGGAACAATTAAGATAGTAACGCGAGATAAAACAGCAGCATTTAAACAGAGAGTCAATCCAAAACTATGGAAAAAAGGCAATGCTGCCAAAACAATACTTCCTTCTCTGATATGCGGAACCCAAGCCGCAACCTGCATAGCATTAATCATTAAATTGCTATTAGTCAGCGCAGCAAGCTTTGGAGTTCCTGTCGTTCCTCCCGTGCATAACAATATTGCAGTATCCTCTTTATCAATAATATTTTCCGATA
>CAYUNU010000086.1:0-10896 GCA_964446195.1 uncultured Porphyromonadaceae bacterium
GCTGTCTCAAATCGGCCTTATTGAACTTAGTCTCAATGGTCTTTCTAACATCATCCTCCAAGCCATTATCCAATATGTATTTCTCACAAGCCTGATCAATTGCGGTGTTTAAAAAGAAGCAAGCCAATATTGGAGCAGGCCCATTTATTGTCATGCTAACAGATGTAGAGGTGTTATTTAAGTCGAAACCCGAATAGAGCCTCTTAGAATCATCCAGTGAACAAACAGAAACGCCACTGTTACCAACCTTACCATAAATATCAGGCCTGATATGAGGATCCTCACCATAAAGCGTAACAGAATCATACGCAGTGGATAGCCTTATTGCATCAGTATGCCTGGAGAGATAATGAAATCGCTTATTGGTTCTCTCTGGGCCACCCTCACCGGCAAACATACGAGTGGGATCTTCAGCCTCTCGCTTAAAAGGAAAAACTCCCCCCGCATAAGGGAATTTGCCTGGGACATTCTCCATCAGTACCCATCTCAAAATATCTCCCCAGGCAGAATAAGCCGGTAAAGATACTTTTGGAATTACCAGATGAGAGATAGTCTCAAATTGCGTTTGGATAGATAGCTTTTTCTTTCTAACCTGATATGTATAAACAGGTTCCCTATAGGTCTTCTTCGTCTCCTCCCACTCAGCTAACACCTCCCTACTTACAGAATCAAGTAATTCTTCTTTTTTCCTGATCTGCTCTTCCATTACCCCAAGAGTGTGTTGCCCATCCTGATCATTTTCCAAAATGGTTATGCTTCTCTTCAAAGAATATAAATCCTGAGCGTGTTTGGCCTGATCATCAGCCCATTTATTATAATTCCTGATGGTTTCGCTTATCTCCGCCAGATACCTGTTCCTTTGTGGAGGGATGATCTCCATTCGCGATTCCGACACAAGCATTTCCATATCCGCATGAAAATCCCCACCTGATTTTTCCTCAAGAGCAACTGCCAATTTTCCAAATAGCTTGTTCACTCCCAAATCATTAAACTGTGAGGCTATCGTTCCAAAAACGGGCATAAGTGCCGGATCCTCATGAAACCGGGAGTGATTCCGCTGATATTGTTTTTTTACATCTCTCAGAGCATCTTCAGCCCCTCTCTTATCGAACTTATTCAGAACAACAAAATCGGAAAAATCAAGCATATCAATCTTTTCCAACTGCGTTGCCGCACCATACTCCGGAGTCATTACATACATTGAAATATCAGAATAGTCGGATATCTCCGTATCTGATTGTCCTATTCCTGATGTTTCCAGCAGAATCAGATCAAAACCAGTAAAAGAGACTGCAGTAATAGCATCATCAATATAGGCAGGAAGAGCCATATGCGACTGGCGAGTAGCAAGTGATCGCATGTAAACCCCTTCCTGGTGAATAGAATTCATCCTGATCCTGTCGCCCAAAAGAGCACCACCGGTCTTCCTTTTTGTTGGGTCAACTGATAGAATAGCTAGTCTGATATCTGGCTTGGCAAGTTTAAACCTTAGGACCAGCTCATCCACAAGAGATGATTTGCCGGCACCACCTGTTCCTGTTATACCAATTACCGGAGGCCTTTTTACAGCTTGTTTTTCGCGAATCATTTTTAGGATCGGCTCTGCCTCATCCTTATTATTTTCTATCGAGGATAAAAACCTTGAGAGCGCTCTAATGTCACCCTTAGCCAATGACTCAATATCGGGCACATCATTCCCAAGTGGGAAATCCGAACCTTCAACCAAAATATTTATCATCCCTATGAGGCCCATAACACGACCGTCATCAGGAGAGAATATTTTCGTTATACCCTTTTTTTCCAGATCGTATATTTCTTCAGGTAGGATTACTCCTCCACCCCCTCCATAAATATTTATATGTTTACCTCCCCTGCTATCTAGCTGTTCACGCATATAGGAGAAAAATTCCATGTGACCACCCTGATAGGAGGTAATAGCTACCGCCTGAACATCTTCTTGAAGAGCACTCTCCACTATCTCATCAACCGACCTGTTATGCCCAAGATGGATCACCTCTGCACCGGCCGATTGGATAATCCGCCTCATAATGTTTATGGTAGCATCATGCCCATCATAAAGCGATGAAGCGGTGATTATTCGTATTGGATTTTTAGGATGGTAAAGTTGTATATCTGCTGGCATAAATTATTTCATTAGGATAAAATGGCTCTTGAAATTACAATCTTCTGAATTTCAGAGGTTCCTTCGTATATCTGTGTCAGTTTTGCCTCACGCATTAGTCGCTCTACATGATACTCGCGAACATAACCATAGCCGCCAAATATCTGAACAGCTTCTGTCGTAACCTCCATTGCCGAATCAGCACAATATTGCTTCGCCATAGCACTCTCCAGAGAAAAAGATTTTCCTTGATCTTTCAACCAGGCAGCCTTAAGGCAAAACATGCGTGAGGCCTCAATCTTAACAGCCATATCTGCTAGCTTGAAAGCTATGGCCTGGTGATAAGCTATCTCCTTTCCAAAAGCCTTTCTTTCTTTTGAATACTGCAAGCTCCTCTCATAGGCCCCTGATGCTATCCCCAGAGCCTGAGCAGCTATCCCCAGTCTCCCACCATCTAATGTCTTCATGGCAAACTTAAACCCAAAACCCTCATCTCCAATGCGGTTCTCCTTTGGAACAAGCACATCTGTAAACATAACCGAATGTGTATCAGAGCTTCTCATACCCATCTTGTCTTCATGCTGCCCAAGACTAACACCCTTGCTGTCTTTTTCAATAATCAGGGCATTAATACCACGGTGGCCAAGCTCCTTATGAGTCTGAGCCATTACCAGGTAAACAGAGGCAGAGTTAGCATTGGTGATCCAGTTTTTTGTTCCGTTTACCAAATAGTGATCCCCCTTATCCTCTGCTGTTGTCCTCTGGGACGTAGCATCCGAGCCTGCTTCAGGCTCCGACAAAAGAAATGCACCTATAATTTCTCCCCTGGCTAATGGCTTTAAATATTTCTCTTTTTGCTCTTCCGTTCCATACTTCTCAAGACCCCAACACACTAAAGAGTTGTTAACCGACATTATTACTCCTACCGAAGAGTCAACCTTAGAGATCTCTTCCATAGCCAAAACATATGAAATAGTATCCATTCCCCCTCCGTCATATTTAGGATCGACCATCATTCCCAGAAAACCAAGCTCAGCAAGGAGTTTAACCTGCCTTTCAGGAAACCTGGCCTCTTTGTCCCGCTCCAGTATATCGGGTAATAGTTCTCTTTCGGCAAAATCACGGGCAGCATCCCGGATCATGATTTGTTCTTCGGTATATTCAAAATTCATTTTGGTGCTTTTTTAGTGTATGAAAAATGAGACGCGAAGTATCGCGTCTTTACCTATATATTATTGCGACGACAGTTTTGTCGTCACCACCCATATTAATGCTCATACCATAAGGACGGTCGGCCGATAATGATATCTGTGCATCACCGGCCTTCCCGGTAAGTTGCTCCCATAAAGTAACTGCCTGATGAACTCCCGTAGCACCTGTTGGATGGCCCCATCCAATAAGGCCACCGGTAGTGTTAAATGGAATTTTCCCATCTCTGGCAGTATTTCCTTCAAGAATAAAATCCGGTCCTTTTCCTGGCTCTGCCAGCCCAAGTGCTTCAATTGCCAGTACTGCAGCTATCGTAAAACAATCATGGGTCTCAACCGTACCAAGCTGTTCTACCGTAATCCCGGCACGCTCCAGAGCCAGCTTGGCTGCCTCTTTGATTGTCGACAAAACTGTATGATCCATAGGAGGTTTGGTAATATCCTCTTCAACCTGAGCCCATCCTATTACCTCAATAGCATCCTCCGGAGCGACTCCAATTTTCTTAAGACCCTCCTCCGAAACGACAGCAATAGCCGAACTGCCATCCGACACCTTTGAGCAGTCAAAAACATTTAGATGATCGACAAAGCTTTTTGGGTTTGGCTCCATCATTCCCATCTCCATCAGATCTTCTGTCGTATTATGATACTCCTGGGCAGTGGGACACAAACGGGCATTTTCAACCATATTGCTATACCACCTGGCCATTGCCTTCCTGGTTTGCTCACGTCCGTACTTTTCGAAATACTTACCCGCGCGATCACTAAACTGGCCGGGGAAATAATAAGCATGGCCCGTTTTCCTGTCGGGAAACCAACCGGCACCAGCCAGTATATCCGCTCCATAAATTGCCTTAACGGTATTTTGAACCTCCACCCCGATAGCTAATACCACATCTGCTGTCTCGGCTAAAACAGATCTTATCGCTGAAGTGAGTGCCAAACCACCTGAGGCACAAGCTCCTTCAACAGCCGTTGCCGGTTTGAACCTCAAATCAGGATCAATCATGGGAAAGAATCCGGGGAGATTAGCCTGCTTGTTAAAGCGAGCAGCCATAAAATTTCCTATCACACACTCATCAACATTAGCTCCCCCACCAATCTCCTTTAAACAAGACTGTCCTGCTTCCTCAATATAGTGCTCTAATCCGGGACGGGATTTCTTGGGATTAAATTCCTTTCTGCCAGTACCCAATGAAATGGTATTATAACCGGCAGTCATGTATACTTTTCTTCTGAGATTTTTCATATCAATTGTTAAAATATTCATTGATGGGACCATAGGCATGATAGAAACCCGTTGCCAAAACTTTGTTCACATCTTCACTGGAAGCTGCAACTTTTGATTCAAGCAAAAGTTCAGCAATTCGCTTTGATTCAAGCCCATAAGCCCTGGCCAAAACAGCACCTCCAGTATCGGAACTCATCAGATCCGAAAAATAACTTTTCAAGATTTCAGCTTTTTGCGGACTGAAGTTCACATCCTTCCATTTTAGTTTTTGCGGAACCTCACCCATCTCATTATCAATCTTATTTTTGAAGGAATCCAGACTAACATAATCGCCCAACTCAAAACTGTATACTCCCACTATCTTTCCCCTTTCATACTTAAAAATTCCATCCTTCTGTGAACCATCGGCATATTGCCCACCCTTTACACCTTGCTTAAGGTACTTCTCCAATAGCTCACTATGAAGGTTTTCATCCGGCAAATAGGGATTCATAACATTCATGATATAGGACACAACATCTACTCCCACATAATCAATGAGCTGAAAAATGCCCATCGGTCTGATCAACCAAATTTGTGTTATAGAATTAAAAAGATATATCGCTTCATGTAAAGGATATTGCCCGGCCATTTTTTCAGCCTGATTTATGCCATACAATGCATCACGCATGAAATGGCCATTACCAATAAAACCGGCAAAATCGCTCGATGGAACCAAAACCTTACGTAGCTTTTTCGCATACATCCTGGCAAACTCAATCAACTCGTGCCTGCTGGTCTTAGCTGGAATAAGCTCAACCAACCTCTGAACAGCAGGAGGATTATAAAAATGAAAGCCCAGAATATTCCCATTAAGGCCGGCAGAAGCATCAAGTTCTCCAATCGGTATAGACGAGGTATTGGTAAAGAACCAAGTCTGCCCTTGTCCTTCCTTAGAGAGTCTTGATAAAATTGAAACTTTCAGCTTCGGATCTTCCTTGATGGCTTCGAAAACTAAACTCGCACCATAGGCATCCTCCATATGGGTAGTGGTTCTTACCATTCCAATAACATCGGCAACATACGCTTCAATTATCTCCCCATTTTCAATAAGATCCTGCCTGTCGGCATATAGCTCTCTAAGCATCACCGTCTTCTTCTCTGCAGCTCTCCTTGCCTGGGCCTCTATATATTTAATCAGGCCTTTAAGTCCTTTTGGCGACACATCCAAAGCGATCAAATCCATCTCGGAATTCTTATTGCTAAGCCATAAATCTGTCATCTCCATAGCTGTTAAAAGCAGAATACCGCTTCCCATCTTACCAGCGGCACCCAAAACAACTACCTTCTTGAATCGATCAATATATTCCATATAAGTTTATTTCAGATTAATAAAATATCTATTTCTCCCAATTTGGTTTTCTTTTTTCAAGGAAGGCCCTCATTCCCTCAATCCCCTCATCCTTAAACATTTCGGCAAAGTACTTCTTCTCTAGATCCATTGCCTCTTCAAAGCCAAGGTTCCTTCCTTTACGGATAACTTTCTTTGCTGTCTTCACAGCTATCGGGCCCTGAGATGCTATTTTTCCTGCGATCTTTAAAGCATCATCAATTAGTTCCTCGGGCTCTGAAAGTGACTGTACTAATCCCATCCTGTAAGCCTCCTCTGCTAAAACCTTCTCTCCTGATAAAATACACTTCATAGCATTTCCAAGACCAATCAGTCGAGGTAATCTTTGAGTTCCGGCGTATCCAGGTATCAAACCCAGACTTACTTCAGGAAGGCCGAAAACGGCCTTTGTGGAGGCAATTCTAAAATCACAGGCCATAGCAAGCTCACATCCTCCGCCAAGAGTATATCCGTTGACAGCCGCAATAACAGGGATAGGAAGGTTTTCAATTCTGAAAAACGTCTGCTGCCCCTTTTCCGAAAAACCCTTAGCTTGTGATGGCGTAAGATCAACCATCTCAGAAATGTCAGCTCCGGCAACAAAAGCCTTGCCCTCTCCTGTTATAATAAGGACGGATACCTCTTCATTTAGGATAAGATCATCAAGGTAAATATTGATCTCTCTGAAAAACTCAGAATTGAGGGCATTCATGGCGGATGGCCTGGAGATTGTCAGCAATTCGACCGCTCCGAACCGTTTAGATTTCAAAATATTAAATTCCATAGCAGACAGTTATTAGTAAGTGATCAAATCGTTGAAATTTCTTCTACAATTTAGCTTAAAATAATATCAATTACAAGCACCTATCTTACTATCTTCATATATCCCTATTTTCCTATTTTCCAATCTTAAGCATCTTCACCTTTTCATCCCGGTCGTTAATAGTAAGCCTTCCGACATAAACCCCAGGAGGCAAGTCCCGACCGCCGGAATCCAATGACTTCCACTCAATTACATGTTGACCTTTTGTTAACGCATCATCAAGCAAACAAGCAATTTTCCGACCGGCAAGATCATATACATTGAAACTGACAGTTGCATCCTCTGGAACAAGAAAGCTAATACTGGTATTTGAAGCAAATGGGTTGGGGAAGTTCTGGCTTAAAAGATCGGCAGAGGACAAATCCATGGTTGAAAGAGGCACCACTCCATAGGCTACCTGGTTAAGTTTGTCCTGAACCCTTACATGAATATCATAGTTTTTGCCCTTTTCCTCTGGTCGGCATAAAAGAAGGCCGCTAGTCTCAAGACTTATTTTATCCGGAAAGGCATAAGGAGCAAAGGTTACCATAGAGTTGGATCTGTAGAGGTTTTTCTCTGACAGAGGGGAAAGGATATAATTCCGGCCATCTCCCCTGGACATTCCTGCATCATAATCAATCTGAAACTCCTCCACATTTTCCAGTGGGCCGTAATGAAACTCAATTTTCCCATCAGGATAAAGATTACAGGCTATATTTAACAAATAACTTGTTTCATCATTAACACCCACGGCCTGCCAAAAAATGGTAAATAATGAGTCGCTCTCATTATAAGTAATCCCATTGTCATCGCCACGATAGCCTAGATCGCGACCAAAGGGTATAATGCCTCTTTTAATTTTATAAATGAGATTAGGATCAATAATGTAGGGATATTCATAAAACTCATTATCAAAAAAGATACTACCGTTATCGCTTACAATGATTTTGTTGTGTTTCTCTCCGTAAAAAGGGAAACTGAAAGGAAGATCAAGCTCGGTATAGATAATTGAAGCCCCGGCTACACCCAAGCGAGTGCCAGTCACCTCCGGATATTCCTTCTCACTAATAAGTGCCTTATATCCATAATCCAGCTCCCATCGAAATGGACTAACAAGGTTAGCCGCTTCCAGCTGCTTGGAATACCAATTATTTGCAGAAACAAATTCAACATCATAATCCTTTACTCTAACTTTTTCAAAGTCCACAGTATGATCTACATAGAGGAAGGTTGTATCATAAACGGCAATTGGGACCTCCTCCTGTGGGGAAACTAATTCCAGTTCACCATTTGTATAATCGACAATTAAAAACTCTTTTACTTTACTATTTGAAGAGTATCCTCCTGATTCTATTACAGCCAGGAAAAACCTTACTGGTTCACCCGATTCAACATAGTTCAATATGGGACTTATATCAATAGCTATTTCGAATGGAGTTGATGGCTCAGACCCTGAACCACCGAATGGGAGTCCTCCTCCCTGATAGTTTAGAATCGGAAATTCCATCAAATGATCCGGCTTTTCAGCGCCGGTATCACTGGAAACACCAGCCATAACCTTTATTGAGTTTCTTATCGGATGGACCAAAGTAAATTTCATGCTTACCTGAGGTGTATAATCTTTTACCAGATCGATCAAATGGACAGAACGATTCCAAAACCCTCCCTCAAAGCCATATCTTGGCAGCACATTATAAGCTACATAGGACTTACCCTCATCAGCCCAATTCTTACCCCAGGAATTAACTACGATCAGAGCACCTTTTTCCCAATCTCTCATATCAACCACAAAATCCCCATTGATATCCAGGTCGTTTGTATATTTCCCATCTCCGTTAAAATCAACTTTAACCGAATCATCATAGCCAACGACAGTCATGGCATGACCTACAACAGCGCCAAAACCGGTAATAATAGTTGATCCGGCATTGTATGATGCCTCGGGGAGTTCTCGGAAACGTATACCTCCCGAAGCGATCTGGAAATTGACCACTCCACCATCCTTCGACCCAACAAAATGATCATACAAATAACGCTTTAGAACCTGCAGGCCTTCCGGATCGCCAACAGACAGTGAGTAATTATGATGCACCTTGTTCTTCATGGCTCTATAATATTTATCGTAACCCGACATCCATGCAGAACCATCTTCAGCAAAGGGATAATCGATAACATTAGGGCAACCATTTGCTTTGATCACTTCCCAACTATCGAAATAGCTAACACCATTTGAGGTATTAGCATTATTAAGAAAATTCCAGGGATACAAAGGTGGATACTGGTTTTCAGGCTCATAAGCCGACACATCGCGTGCACGGGCAAATTCGTATGTTAGAAGATAACCTATCGAGCTGGCCTGATTACAGCTCCAGCCATACTGATTGAATACAGGAGGGAAAAATTTCTTCTTGGAGTTATCTATCCTAACAGGCAGATTGCCCGACTTAAGCCTGATACCCTCAGGCACAGGGTAAGTCGGAAAATTCATTCCCTCCTTCATTTCCTGTCCACTCAAACTTGCTGAAATTAAAATCAGCACAAACATCAATTTTATCTCTTTCATCACCCAGGAAGTTTTTGGAAATATAAAAATAAGTACTGGAATTTCCATCAGCATCTATCTATTGGATCCTCACAGGTATTTTATCTATCCTGATTTTATAAAAATCAATTATCATTTAGACAAAAAATTCCAGTTTTTGTTAATTTTCATACCTTTGATTGTCCTCGATAACTTAACATATTTCTCATGAAATTCCACCTTACAGGAATATTGGCAGGACTATTTATCACAATCTTTTACGCTCAATCCCAGGAACAGGTGCTCAGTGGACAGATTATCGACCGCGATACCCGAAAGGGAATAGGAATGGCTACTGTAGTAATAGATCTCACTAAGGGAACGCTAAGTGATTCTTCAGGATATTTCTCCTTAGAAGCTGCAAATTACCCATTAGAACTTACGATATCCCATTTATCCTACGGGACGCAAAGTTTCACTCTGAATTTTCATCCTAAGGAAAAACTGGTATTTCAGCTGGAGCAGTTGAGAACAAATATTCCCGAGATTCTTGTTTCCGGTAAAAAACTCCAGATCCTCACCAAGGGAGCCGATTATTCCATTTCCAGCTTTGAATTTGATGATAAATTTATGTGGCAAATAGGGATGGTTAATAATCAGGCAAAAGGGACACGGCTTTATTTAACAAATTTGATTGGCGACACCATTACCTCGATACCAATTAAGCTACCGGCCTCCTTCTTGAAGGATATTCTCGGGAATGTTCATCTTGAAACAAAAGACTCTGTTTTTCAATTATTTAGCCAAAATGGCACCATCCAATTAATGTATGGAGAAAAGACTGATGTTTTTAAGCAGTATATGGGTAATTATCAGGCAACTCTGGGTCCGGGCTTAGTGTATTTCAGATCGAGCGCAAGTCTGGGAGAAAACTATGTTTATTATATCGATGCATTACTCGACCAGCCTGAACAAATCCTTGTTACTGATGACCTTCCGGACGACTACTCCTGGCTACCATCGGGGCTTCAGCAATTAGGTAGGGTTATGGGGCCTCGCACTGTGCGGCAAATACTTGACCAACAGAGGGAATATTATAAAGAAATTCGCAGAGGTGATTTCTTTAAGCTTAAAGACAGTTTATACATCTTCGATTTGAATAACGACAAAATACATACCATAGGCCCCGACCGGCAACTGATTAGATCAGTTCCTGTTACCTTCCATCACAATCCTAATCCAACTATTACAAATCTCTATTTAAACTATGATGATTTCATTACCGACCCTTTGAACGGAGACGTTTATGTTCAATATCACAGCAATAACAGATGGCGCTTTGTCCCCTTAGATCCTCTTACCGGAAAAACTGATCTTGAAATACAAATCCCCCAATACAATGCCATGGACAATATCAGGATACATGGAGGAGCCATCTACTTCACCTATCCCGAGAAGATATTTCCCTATTTCATGAGGATATACCGGCAGGTGATTGAGTGAGGGATTGTGGATTTCCTTAATAGCTTATTTGAATAAAAAAATTATCATTAGCGTCAAGCGGTGTTTTATCCTCTAGAATGGTTATTTCATCAATCGTGTTGAATCTATTATCTTCTCTTAATTTCAACATCTCATCTACT
>CAYUNU010000087.1:0-10851 GCA_964446195.1 uncultured Porphyromonadaceae bacterium
ATGGACGGGTTGTGCCTGTTTCCTTACCCGAGTTCAGGGAGGCTCTGGCTCCAGATATGTTTGAGGCCTTTCGTGCCAGCAATCCTGTTGTCCCAGAGATACATGGAGAACGACCTGCCTTGTGGATGTATATCCATGGTCCAACCCACCAAAAGGCACTGAAAGCTAGTCGTGAAGCCGATATATTGCTAACTCAGGTTGAGAAGCTTGCTACTATCAATTCATTGTTGGATGGGTCGTTCAAGGCTTATCCTGATGAGAGATTGAAAGGGGCATGGGAAGCAAAAATTTTCCCTGATCATGGCTGGGGAGGAAACATGGGGTTGATAACAGATGCATATTTCCAGAGCAAGTATGAGTTTGCTCTTAGTGAGGCAAAAGAGATGAGCAAGGCTCAGCTCAAAGAACTTGCTTCGAGGATTAATTATGACGATAGCAAGGGTAGGCCGATTATGGTTTTTAACAGTCTGAACTGGGTGAGAAATAGTCCGGTTGCTTACACCATCCAGTTTGATCCTGGTGAAGCAAGGGGTGTTGAACTTAGAGATGCATCAGGAGATATTATTCCTGTGCAACTAAATAATATTGTTGAGTACGGTGATGGAAGCATTAAATCTGCTAATCTGCAATTCATTGCAAGTGAAATCCCATCTGTAGGGTACAGGGTGTTTTATGCTAATGGGCTTTCTAAATGGGATGCAGTTCCTATTCCCAAGCAGGGTAAAAGGCTTGAAAACAAATATTATGTCCTTGAGTTTGGATCAGGAGGTTTGAAGAGTATTTTCGATAAGGAATTGAATAAAGAAATTATTTCTCCTGATGGTTTTACAGCCGGTGAGGTATTTACTCTTCGATCAATTGGAAATGGGGCAGGGGAGTTTGATCAGGTACAGCAGCCAGATATGGAAGGCTTTGATAAGACAGGTAATTATGATGTATCCTGGAAATTACTTGAAGACGGGCCTGTTTACACGGCTTATGAATACAGGCAGCCAATACGGAATGCCGTTGTTGAGCAGAAAATCATACTCTACAAGGATATCAAGAAGATTGATTTTGAGACAGCTGTACTAAATTGGGAAGGTATTTTATATCGGGAGTATCGAATGGCTCTACCTATCAATACTGCTACTGGAAAGGTTGTTTACGAAGTACCATACGGTAAGCTTGAAGTTGGTGAAGATGAGATGGATGGGGCTGCAGGTGAGCGCTATCAGGTTGATTGTAAAGAGATTCATCCACGCTCTATCCAAAATTGGATTAATGTTAGTTCAGAAGATATTGGTGTAACAATGAGCTCTAGCGTGGTTGGTATTGATTATGTTGATATTACGGGTACTTCGTCAGGAAACACTCTTATTCAGCCCATTTTATTTGCATCACGACGTAGTTGCCATGGTTTGGGCAACGAATATCTACAGACTGGTGATCATTATTTTAAATTCAGTTTGCAGTCTCACAAGCCTGGCTGGGAGAATGGCTACAGGTTTGGCCTTGAAGCCAATGAAGAACTTCTTGTCACCAGTGATTTCAGAAAGTATGCCGGAGCTGATTTGCCAGAGGAAATGAGCTTCTTCAGTGTTGACGCTGATAATCTAATCCTTACGGTCATAAAAAAGGCTGAAAATTCTCCTGATGTAATACTAAGGGGATTTGAAGTTGAAGGCCAATCTATACAAACAAGTTTGAAATCAAGCTTCAACTTCAAGTCTATAACACCAACCAATCTCATTGAGGAGGAAAGCGGGACGAAGATGAAGAGCAATGAGAAAATAGGCTTCGGAGCCTTCGCAATAGAAACATTCAAACTAGTAAACAAATAATAAATACTTATAACATAGACTTATAACATAGACTTATAACTTAGACTTAGACTTATAACTTATAACTTATACTTACACTCAAGCCTCAAGCCTTAAGCCTTAATTTTTCCACCATGACCGGATACCAAAGAATAAACGCTGCCCTGAGGGGTGAACCAACAGACAAAATTCCCATTATGCTTCATAACTTCATGCCTGTGGCTCGTGAGGCTGGTCTTAGTATGAAGCAGTACCGAGAGAACCCGAAAGAGATAGCCAGGGCTTTTATCCAATCGGTAGAGACTTATCATTATGATGGTATACTTGTTGATATTGATACAGTTACATTAGCGGGAGCTTGTGGAGTAGTTGTTGATTTTCCGGAGAATGATCCTGCCAGGTCGCATAAGGGTAACTTAAGTGACTATTCTGATTTTCCAAGTTTAAAAATTCCTGATCTTAGCTCTTATACCTATTCTGCTAATTGGCTGGAAGCTACTCGTTTAATCAAGGAGCATTTTGGTGATGAGATTTTTGTGAGGGGAAATTGCGATCAGGCACCCTTTTCCCTTGCCAGTATGATCCGTGGTACAGAAAACTGGATGTTGGATTTCTATATGACGGAAGAGGGTCTGGTTAGGGAGCTGCTGGATTATTGCACGGAGGTAAGTATTCAGTTTGTTGATCTGATGGCCCAGACTGGCTGTGATATGGTTTCGAATGGCGACAGCCCTGCCGGGCCTGAGATGATACCACCTGATCTTTTTGAGAAGTTTGCATTGCCTTACGAAAAGAAGGTTGTTGACGCTGCACATAAAAATGGGTTGCCGTATATTTTACATATCTGCGGTAATACAGAAGTTATTCTTCCTCAGATGATTGAGTCTGGGGCTGATGGACTTGAATTGGATTACAAAACTGATGTCAACAAGGCCTTTGATCTTATGAAGGATTCGTGTACTTTTTTTGGTAATGTTGATCCATCTGGTGTTCTGGCGTTAGGGACAGTAGAGCAGGTAAGGGCAGCAACGCTTGAGTTGTTAAATATCTTCAGCAAAACCAACAGGTTTGTTCTCAATGCGGGATGCGCTTTGCCGCCAAGTACACCAGAAGTGAATATTAGGGAATTTATCCGGACGGCGAGGGAATATTAATTTGAGACGCAAATGTGCAAAAAAAGAGACGCAAATATGCGTCTCTTTTTTTGTTATGGATGTGTTTAGGGGTTATTGGGTTCTACATAAACCTGTGCCTCTTTCCCAGGGTGAGCTGACTATTGCTTCATAATCCTCCATACTCAGCACTACTGGCGTATATTCGATGTCACTGAAACTGAGGACACGGGTAAAAGCTCTTAAATGATTTCTGGAACCCAATTGCAGAGCCTCTGAGAGAAGAATCAGATCTTCTCCTGGATCCAAATCGTATAGTTCAACTAAATCTGCAATATCAACCTCTTCTATAAGAGCACCTACTTTTAATGCTTCAGTTAAACCTGCTTTTCCTGCCTCAATCAGCTCATCATACAATTTCTGTAAATCTTCGTTGCTGAAGACTCCTATTTCTTCGGTGGCTGGATCATCAATTCCCCAGGCGTTCAAATAATTCAGAACTACAGCGGTATGATTATCCTCAGATTTAGAGATATTATTAAATATAGGAACTTTGTACAGTTCATAAAAAGTACGATAAACGTCGCCGGCCAGTTTCTCCTCTTCCCGCATAAATTTAAGCCATTCTTCTTGTTCAGCGCTTAAGGTTCCATCTCCTAATTCAGTAACAATTTTAAGCCCATCAATGTCAATATTTGTTTCACCTTCATCACCAACGCTAACAATTGAAACAAATTCGGTAGTCAATACATCATCAGCCTGTTCGCATGATGATAGTCCGTATCCTGCAAGAAGCAGAATTGCAATCATTTTGTAAATCAAATTAATCTTTTTCATGTCTGTAATTTTTAATATAAATAATTTCAATAATCAACATATCTACATGTCTTTATATTAAAAACGTCAAGAGACCTCGATACCCTACTTTAGATTCAGATTATTTTTGGTTTAATCTTCAGTAGCTTGCTCTTACCAGGTCCAGCATTTCTTCTGGTGTTGCTACTCTTGGGTTCCCTTTATAATCGGGAAGGACCATGCATTGAATTGCCAGTGCTTCGAGTTCTTTTTCAGGAACCTTAGCATCCTTAAGCCCATAATTAAGTCCGATTATTTTCAGAAATTTCACAATTTCCGCTGATGATTTTGCAGCTGCTGATTCGTCGGATTCGGAGGTTAAATCAGGATTAAGCATTTTTGCAAGTTTAGCAAACTTGTGAACCTCGTGAGCTTGTGTAAAATCGGCGAAGGCAGGATATACTATAGCCAGAGCTTCCCCGTGAGCTATGTGAGGAAACATTCCACCGATAGCCATTCCCATGCCATGAGGAAGAGTAACGCCGGCATTGGCAATACATAAGCCCCCCAGGGTATCGGCCCAGGCCATTTTCTCACGAGCATCAAGATTATCGGGATTATTTATCAGCATAGGAAGGTTTTCGATTACCAGTGATATAGCATGCCAGGCCATCATGTTCACATATGCGCTATTTCCCGGATGGATAAGGCTTTCGAATGCGTGACAGAGAACGTCGAAGCCGGTGCAAGCTGTCACGAATTTTGGAACTGTAAGCATCAGTTCGGGGTCGATAAGGCAGACTTGCGGGTATAATATATTATTATAGAGAGCGGATTTGTCTCTTGCTGTCGGATTGGTGATAACGGCAACCTGAGTCACTTGAGAGCCTGTTCCTGAGGTTGTTGAGACGGCAATTACGGGAAGGAGCTTTGCAGGGTCGGGCTGATCCTTATAAAAAAGGTAATCCCAAGCTGTTCCCGGGTGGGTAGCTTCGACTGAGATTGCCTTGGCCGAATCCATGCTGGATCCACCACCTAGTCCGATGATCATGTTAACACCATAATCTTTGGCGAGTTTAGCTCCGGCAGTAATCGAATCGACTGTAGGATTTGGGATTACGCCATCAAAATGAGTTACTTCTAGACCATTAAATGTGAGCAGGTCCATAACCATTTTATATTGTTTGTTCAGGGATTCATTTTGTGCTGGGGTAGTAACCAGCAATACTTTGTTCCCATAACATTTAGCTATTTCTGGCAGTTCCTTGATTCTGCCTTTACCAAATACAATTTTGGTTGTTTGATGAAAATTGAAGGATTTCATATGTTAAAGTTTTTTGGTTTTTATCTTCTTTTTTTGCTTTGTCATTTATACGAGGGTGTGCCTCCTTGTTGGGAGCATACCCATGCAGCTTTTTCGCTTGCTTCAAAGTGGATCTCTTCCAGCGGTTTATGTTTAAGGAGCCCGGCTATTAGCAGGGCTGTAAAAGTATCACCGGCACCTACTGTGTCTTTAATTTCAACCTTTGGGGCATTTCTGATAGAAGTTAGCTCAGGGGAATAAAGAACGCTACCCTGGCTTCCTTTGGTAAATGCGACTAGATCGAGCTTATATACTTTTATCAGGAGTTTGACCTGGTCATAAACCGGACCTTCAAGGTTCAGGTATTCAGCGAGGACGGGCATCTCTTCGTCGTTAATTTTCAGCACGTTGGCCATGCCCAGAGCCTGTGTAATCAATTCTTTTGAATGATAATCCTGTCTTAGGTTGATATCAAAAACCCTAATACTATCGGGTCGCATTGTCCGAATGAATTTTTTTATAGTAGCTCTGGACACAGGATCTCTTTGGGCCAGACTGCCGAAAGCTACAGCATCGAGGCTGCCTGCCAGTTCTTTTAATGAATCGTTCCATTCGATTTTATCCCAGGCAACATCTTTATGGATATTAAAATCAGGAATTCCATTATTAAGTTTTACAGACACTGTACCAGTGGGTTTATCTTTTGATATCTGTATAAAATCAGGAGAATTTCCTCCTTTTTTTACCTGCTTGATAATTTCAGTACCTAGTATATCTTTTCCTACTGCACTTATTACAACCGATTTTATTCCGCTTGCCTGGCAATGGTATACTACATTCATTGGTGATCCTCCCATCTGTTTGCCTTCGGGGAGGACATCCCACAGGAGCTCACCAATGCCTGCCATTCTATAATTTGTGTCGGGATTATTCATTGACATCGATCATCACTTTCATGGTTTGATCAGCTTGCTTCTCGATATATTTATATGCTTCTGCATATTTATCGAAGGGAAAGTGTTTTGTTATCAAAGGGTTGGTATGTATTTTTCCTGATGCTATTAAATTTGCTGCCTCAAGGTAATCTTCATGAAGATACATCATTGATCCGAATACGTTCAGTTCATGTTCTCCGAGATAGTACATATTTACTTGAGGATTTTCGGCGTATACACCCAGTATAATTATCTCGCCGCCTTTCTCAATGTTAGCCATCAGCACATCTAGTGAATCTTGAACTCCGGCAGCCTCGAAACCTGTTTGATAGCCTTCGTTTCCAAAAACTCGGGAAAGGCCATCAGCGAATGGTTCTTTTGATACATTTAGGGTATTCATTATCCCACATTCTTTGGCTTTTTGGAGTCGGAAGTCGCTAACATCAGTAATCAGGACTTTTTTAGCTCCTCTAGCCAAGGCGAACTGGGCAACCAGGTTTCCTATTGTACCTGCACCTGAAACCACGACATTCTTTCCTTGTATCTTGGATGCTCTGTTTGTTGAATGAGCGCCTACAGCAGCAGGTTCAACCATAGCACCTTGTTCGAAGCTCATGTTATCATCAAGTATTACCAGTCGGTCATCAGTAACTACAAACATGTCCTGGGCGACACCAGGTGCTTGGAAGCCTTGTACTTTTAGCTCCTGGCAGGCATTATATTGTCCTCTTAAGCAGGGACCACATTTTCCGCAGACCAGTTGGGGGCGGGCAGTAGCTTTCATTCCGGGTTTGACGCCTTTAACATTTTGGCCTGCAGCAATCACAGTCCCTGAGTACTCATGGCCTTGGACAACCGGGTAGGGGGTTGCTGGATGTGCTCCGTGAAAAACATGTATATCACTTCCACATACGCCAATCCGCTTTATCTCCAGGAGAATTTCATTTTCTTTTAGATCAGTAGTATTCAATTCCGGGATCTCTCTTATTTCGATATCACCGGGTTTATGCATTAAAGCCTGCTTCATGAATTGCTTTATTTCCAGATTAAAAAATTATGTATAAGATAACTAACACTAAGATTAAGATCATTGCCCATAATCTCGGGTCTTTGATGCCTTCGAATTTACCGGTAGTAAGCACAGCCATAGGGTTTTTCCAGGTGTATTTTTCCAGATTTTCTTTGGGTGACGGAGGTGTAACAGCACTAACGGCAAAATAGATAACACTACAAATAACAAAGAGCCACCATGCCTGCATCATGAATGGTATGCCCAGCTCATGTGTCAGGTACATTTTACCGCTTATAGGGGTGAAGTCGAAGCAAAAAGCAGTAATTCCGAGTATGAGCCCGATTATCAAAGTGTACATAGCTGCTTTATTGGTGCCACGTTTGGAAAATACTCCATATAAGAATACTACGGCAACCGGTGGAGCAATTGCCGAGGCTATTTTATTTATAGCTTCAAAAATACTAGAGAATTTATCTCCCTGGGTAGACCATACCATTGCTAATATCATAACTACTAATGCGGCCCATCGACCAGCACTAACTTGTTTTTTATCAGATGTATTAGGGTTAATTCTTTTCACCACATCGAAGGCAAATAATGTGGCCGAACTGTTAAGGGCTGCTGCTATTGTGCTCATCAGGGCAGCCAGCAAGGTTGCTGCCATTAAGCCTCTGAGGCCTGTCGGCAGAAGCTCGGTGATTAATACTGGAAGGGTTTGATTAGCATCCGCACCAATTTTATCTTTAAAGAGAACATATGCTAGTACACCTGGCAAGACTAACATGAATACAGGTAATATTTTCAGGAAGCCTGCGAAAATAGGTCCCAGTTGGGCGTCTTGTTTAGTTTTAGCACCTAGGACTCTTTGAACAATTGTTTGGTCGGAGCACCAATACCAAAGGCCAAGGATAGGATATCCCAGAAGACAAGCATACCATGTTAATCCTGATTCAAATCCTCCTTCTCCCAGTGCTTTCAAACTTTCTCTGGTGTGCAGCATATTTAGCTGGCCTGGTTTGAGGCGAGCTTTTAGGTCGGCCAATGTATCAACACCGGCATCAGGAAGAGCAACGATGGCTACAATTGTAAGGACTACCGCACCCAATATAAGAAGGCCCGTTTGAATAGTTTCGGTAACCACCACGGCCTTCAATCCACCCAGTACAGTATAGAGCATTGTTACCAGGGAAATAATAACTATAGACAGCATTACCGGGATCCCAAAGAATGCTTCAAAAACAACTGCGCCAGCGTATAAGCTTAAACCTATGTGCACGAATAGTGCGCCTATGATGGCGATAATTGCCAGGAGGGTGCGAGCCCCCGAGCCATATCTTTTCTCCATAAATTCAGGGAGGGTAGAAATTTTACTTTTGAAGTAAAAGGGAGCAAAAACTAGGGCTAGTAATATCAGTGTTATGGAGGCCAGCCATTCGAAATTACCCCACACAAGGCCTTCGTTGTATCCTGATGCTGCCAGACCAACAAGATGAATAGTTGAGATGTTTGATGCAAACAAGGCGGCACCAATAACAGGCCATTTTAGTCCACGACCGGCGAGAAAGTATCGGTCGCTAGACATATTCTTAAGTTTAACCGAGAGGATACCGATAGTTAGTATCCCTACCAGGTAAATTATTATAATAACTGCATCAAAAGTATTGCTCATATTTTTTAAATGAAAAGGACGATTAATATTTGTAAATGGACGATTTTCAATTTGAAATTGAAAACTAATCAATATTATTCTTACTCCACATTGAATGGATAAAATAATCTATTTTTAAGATAATATCAGCATCCTCCCGGCTGAAATTCAGCCTTACTTTTAAGAGATGAATTTTGATGGATCAAGCTAAGTGTTTTTTTATTTAGCTTTTTGAGCGTCAGAAAAATTGTTAATTGATTAATACATTTATCTTTGCAAGCTTTATTATTCTATGGCTAAACAGGATTTCAGAAAGGTTGATTCGGAAGTAATGAATAAGATTAACAAGCAGAGGGTTCTGCAGTTAATCCGAGAGTCGCATTCTATTAGTCGAGCTGAAATTGTAAAAATAACTGGTCTTGCTGCACCAACTGTTTCAAGGATAGTTGACAAGTTGGCTAAGGAAGACAATCTTGTTAAATACTCCGGTGTTGGAAACTCAAGTGGTGGACGCCCTCCTGTTATTGTTGAATTCAATGGCACTGATAAATATGTCTTAGGGGTTGACTTAGGTGCTACAATGATACGTGGCGTATTAGCTAATCTTGATGCTGAGATATTGATGGAGATTCAGGTTCCTACTGGTAAGGAAGGGGGCTATGATAATGTTGTTGGCAATCTGGTTTCTGTTGTTGAGCGTCTGCTTGCACGACTAGATGCAAATCCTTCCTCTGTTATTGGAGTGGGTATTGGGGTAGCCGGTTTGTTGGATAAAACAAAAACTATTGTACGTTTCTCTCCTGATTTTAAATGGACAGACGTTAAGCTTCATGAAGACCTCAGTCTTAAAATAAAAGTACCCATATCTCTTGAGAATTCAACCAGGCTCATGGCTCTGGCTGAGCTAGGCTACGGTCGTGGTAAAGAGTTAGAGAATTTTATAGTCGTCAATGTTGGTTATGGAATAGCCGCCGGCATTGTTGTTGATGGGAAAGTTGTTGATGGTGGAGAAGGTTTTTCTGGCGAATTTGGGCACATGACAGTTAATCCTTATAGTGAGGTTGTATGTGATTGCGGAAGGAAAGGATGTGTTGAGGCTCTGGCATCAGGCAGGCGCATTGGTCATATTGCCATAGAAATGCTTCCCGCTGATAGTTTGCTGAATAAGATGTGTGATAATGATCCTAACAAGATCGATGCTAAAATGGTTTTTGCAGCCTTTGCCGAAGGGGATGAATTTGCCATGGATATATGCAAACAAGCTTTAGATTCATTAAGTGTTGCTCTGGCTAATCTCATACATTTACTCGACCCAACTCATGTTCTTATTGGTGGTGGTGTTTCCTTAAATGGCAAGGAATTCTGGGACACCTTGCTTGAAAAGACCTGTAGTCGTGTTCTGGTTCCCAATCGTTCTGTAATAATCGAGCCAGCAAGCTTCAAGGAGTACTCTACCGTAATAGGATCATTGGCTCTGGTGCTTGATTCGGTTTTGGGCTTGGAGTTGCGGTAGGATATTACACCAGTGTACCTAAATAGGTATTTTCAATGTTATGAAAAATTCACAATGGTGAATGGGTAAAATGAATTTCACCTCTGTTTTTTGTAATTTTTTTTCAACTTAATTATGTCAAGTTAAAAAGTCTCCTTATATTGCATTTAAAATGCAATAAGCTATGGATCCTTTATGTTTTAAAGTACCTCGAAATGTCCTGGAGACTATTAAGGTTGAACACTGGAGTCTGCCTTTTTTTTATGATTATTATCACTTCCACGAAGAGTTTCAGTTGACGTACGTGTTGAATGGTACTGGTAAGCTTTATTCTGCAGGCTTCAGTGCTGACTTCCAAAAAGACGAACTTTTTTTGATAGGGAAAAATGTGCCTCATGTTTTTAAATCTGACAAAACTAGCAAGATATCAGGTGATTCTGGTAAAGATGCCGAAGCTGTTTCTATTTTCTTTGATGGGGATCAGTTTTCCAACTTCTTTAAGGAATTTCCGGAAGCACACTCTTTGACGACTCTTATCAAGAGCTCATCCAAAGGTATAAAGGTTGTTTCGAGTGACCAGAGTGAGCTTAGAGAATGGATCACTGAATTGTTGCATGCAGAAGGCTTTGATCGAATTATCTTACTTGCAAAGGTTTTATCCTTCTTAACAAGGAATAATGAAGTAAGGTTGTTGTCAGCTGTGAAGTATTCGGTAAGCGATCCGCTTGACAGTAATAAACTGAACAAAGTAT
>CAYUNU010000088.1:0-10842 GCA_964446195.1 uncultured Porphyromonadaceae bacterium
TGAACATACGGATTATAACGGAGGTTTTGTTTTCCCTTGTGCCCTGAGTTACGGAACCTTTCTGGTTTGTCGGAAAACCACAGAACCACTGATCAAGATGTCAACCACAAATTTTGATTTCTCGGCAGAGATTCCTCTTGATAAGCTAAACAATAAAATCAACGATGAATGGGTCAATTATCCATTGGGGATTTTCTCTGAATTAATGAAACGCGGATTTAAACCTGGAGGTTTGGAAATGTTATTTTCTGGCAACATTCCCAATAAAAGCGGACTGTCATCATCAGCTTCAATAGAATTAGTAACAGCTGTTGCCTTAAATGATCTCTATCATCTAGGTATCGACAGAATTGAACTGGTTAAGATTGGCCAGGCTGCAGAGAATAATTTCGTTGGTGTTAATTGTGGCATTATGGACCAGTTCGCTGTCGGCATGGGTAAGAAGGATCATGCAATCTTCCTTAATTGCGACACCCTTGATTATGAGCTCATTCCAATCAAATTAAATAAATGCAAACTTGTCATTGCCAATACCAATCTTAGCAGAGGCCTTGCAGATTCAAAATATAACGAACGAGTTGCCGAATGCCGCCAGGCCGTTGAAGACCTTAGTCAGGGCACACCAATTGATCACCTTGCAGAATTGACCAGTAGAGAGTTTAATGAGTATCAACATCTTATTAATGATCCGGTTGTTCTGAGACGAGCCAGACATGTAATTCTTGAAAACGAAAGAGTCATTCAGGCAGTTAGTGCCTTAAAGGCAGGTGCCCTCGAGGAATTGGGAGAATTAATGAATGCTTCCCATGACTCTCTTAGGGATGACTATGAGGTGACTGGCATCGAACTTGACACTCTGGTGGAAGAAGGCCGCAAAATCAAGGGAGTTATTGGTACACGAATGACTGGCGCCGGGTTTGGGGGTTGCACAGTGAGCCTCGTTAATGATGAATATATCGACACATATATTAAGGAGGTTGGGGCAGCCTATGAAAAGAAAATTGGCTTAAAGGCTGATTTCTACGTTGCAGAGATTGGAGAAGGAGCAAGCTGCTTGTAAATTAAAATATATCAAAATGAAAAGTTCTGTTAGATCAACTTATCTGGCCACACTCATGGTAGCAGTTTTACTGACTGCCGGGTGTAACCAGCCTAAAAAGGAAAAGAATCAGAAGGATGAAGAAGTATATACCGAAGGTACTTTTGGATACGATCTTGATTTCTTCAAAAAATATCAGGAAGCTTTGGTCCTGAAAAGAGATGACGCAATGATCCTCATTGCTCCTGAATATCAGGGTAGAATTTTAACAAGCACAGCTTCCGGCCTTAAGGGCAAAAGCCTGGGATGGATAAATTATGGATTGATAAAATCAGGAGAAAATGCGCCCCACTTTAATAATTACGGTGGCGAAGAACGATTTTGGCTAGGCCCTGAAGGTGGGCAATACTCAATTTATTTCCCCCCGGGAGTGGATTTTGATTTTCAAAACTGGCAAGTTCCTGCTCCTATTGATTCTGATGCTTACGAGGTAGTCGAAAGTAGCGAAACCCAGGCCGTTTTTAAGCACGACATCAAACTAAAAAATTACAGCAATTTCGACTTTTCACTTAGAGTCGACAGAAGCATTAAGCTCCTGGACAATAAAGAAATAGCAAAAATATCAGGAATAACAATACCAGCAAACTTGAAAACCGTTGCTTATCAGTCGGACAACAAGATTACTAATACTGGCAACATCCCCTGGACTAAGGAATCCGGCCTTTTGTCGGTATGGGTTTTAGGCCAGCTAATCTCCTCACCAACCAATACGGTTATCGTGCCCTACGTCGAAGGCCCGGATGAAGAACTAGGTCCGATCGTTAATGACAACTATTTTGGAAAAGTTCCCTCCAACAGACTGAAAGTGGAGAATGGAATTATATATTTCAAAGCTGATGGTAAACAAAGGGGCAAGATCGGCCTGTCTCCTTCAAGAGCTAAGAATTACCTTGGCAGTTATGACAGCAACGAGAAACTGCTTACCCTTGTATTTTATAACAAGCCGCAGGAGCATGACGGATATGTTAATAGTATGTGGGAAATACAAGACAAA
The DNA here is from genome assembly GCA_964446195.1 of uncultured Porphyromonadaceae bacterium. GTDB lineage: Bacteria > Bacteroidota > Bacteroidia > Bacteroidales > UBA12481 > JAUVKA01. The sequence goes on from CAYUNU010000088.1 coordinate 2,094, forward strand.
CCCTTTAGTGGAGATGTAATAAACTCTTATAATGATGGTCCTTTGGAAGACGGTTCTCAACTGGGACCGTTTTATGAGTTGGAGACCTCCTCACCAGCCGCTGATTTAGAGCCGGGTGAATCATTAACACACATCTGCACCACCATGCATTTCAGCGGCGACCTTGAATCACTCAATAAGCTTGTTAAAGGGATTTTTGGAATAGAAATTAGTGATATTGAAACAGCATTTTAACTATTAGAATAAAATCAACTTAATTATGACAAACGGATTCTCAACTCTGGATTATATTGTCTTTGGTGCCTATTGCTTACTAATCATTGGCATGGGACTGTTTATGTCGCGGGAGAAAAAAGGCCACAAAAAAAATGCACAGGACTATTTCCTGGCCAGCAAATCACTTCCCTGGTGGGCTATTGGAGCATCTCTTATTGCCGCAAATATTTCCGCAGAACAAACTATTGGTATGTCTGGCAGCGGATTTGCAATCGGTCTTGGAATAGCATCATATGAGTGGATGGCTGCTATCACACTTATTGTTGTTGCAGTATTCTTCCTCCCTGTTTTTCTAAAGAAAAATATCTATACCATGCCTCAGTTCCTGCAGGAACGATATGATAACAGGGTAAGAACAGCAATGGCCACTTTCTGGCTTTTGGTTTATGTCTTCGTCAATTTAACCTCTGTCCTCTGGCTCGGCGCCTTAGCTCTGAATACCATAATGGGTGTGCCTGTGATGTGGGGAATCATTGGACTGGCACTATTTGCAGCGGTTTATTCTATTTATGGTGGTCTGAAAGCTGTTGCATGGACCGACGTTATCCAGGTTGTATTCCTGATAGCCGGCGGTTTTATAACAACAATCCTGGCACTGAAAGCTATTGGCGCAGGCGATGGTGTTGCCGCTGGTTTCGCTGATCTTTTGGATAAAGTTCCTGAGAAATTCAATATGATCATTAAAAAAGGGGAGGTAATGATTCCTGATGGGAATGGTGGCATGAAAGATGCATGGATGGATCTTCCTGGATTATCGGTAGTTATAGGCGGATTGTGGATTGCTAATATCTCATACTGGGGCTTCAACCAATATATCATTCAACGTGGTCTGGCCGCAAAATCTGTTCATGAGGCCCAGAAAGGGATGATCTTCGCAGGCTTCCTAAAGCTTTTAATCCCCCTGATTGTAGTCATTCCAGGAATAGCAGCATTCCTAATCAACCAAAACCCGGCCGACTATGGCATCGATGGTGTAGAGGCAATTACAAGATCAGATCAGGCCTATCCCTGGTTATTACACAATTTTGTACCATCCGGCATAAAAGGGATAGCCTTTGCTGCACTTGTTGCAGCTATTGTGTCCTCCCTGGCATCAATGTTGAATTCAACTTCCACCATTTTTACAATGGATATCTATAGAAACTACTTTGAAAAAGATGTGTCCCAAACAAAATTAGTGAAAGTAGGGCGCCTTACCAGTTTAGCAGCACTCATTATTGCTGTTGTAGTAGCACAACCTTTACTAAGTGGTCTGGATCAAGCATTCCAGTATATCCAGGAATTTACCGGGTTTATTACCCCTGGTGTTTGTGCCATATTCCTTTTTGGATTATTCTGGAAACGTGCAACCTCCAATGCTGCTCTTTGGGGAGCAGGATTAAGTATACCGCTCTCATTTGCATTCATGAAATTCCTTCCTCATGTTCCCTTTATGAATCGCTGGGGTTACGTGTTTCTGATACTATCTGCAGTTATGATCATCATTAGTTTATTGGAAGGAAAATTGGATCATCCTAAGGCTGTAAAATTTGAAAAAGGATTATTCCATACACAAACATCTTTTAAAATATGGTCCTTTTTACTTACTGCTATAGTTGCAGCTCTTTACCTGGTTTTCTGGTAGAAAAAAGGTCAATCCTAAAAAGGATGTAAAAAAAAATTAATATTATACCTTTGCATTCTGATTTTAAAAAAATAAATCCGGGGAAGAACGGATGGTTAAAACGATGAACCAAAGGGAGTTTATGGAAGAGACGGAGAAGTTGGTCGGGGACACTAAAGACATGAGCATAGCGGAGACCTTGAGTTACCTGGCATCTAAACATTTTGGAAAGATCCTGTTTTCAACAAGTTTTGGAATGGAGGATCAGATTATTACAGATATCATCTTCACCAATGATATACCAATAAAACTGGTTACCCTGGATACAGGTAGGTTGTTTGAGGAGACATACAAAACCCATAGCCGCACCCTCGCCAAATATGGGAAGAAGATCCATGTCTATTATCCTGATAAACAAGACGTAGAAAAGCTAGTCACAAAAAAAGGACCATACAGCTTTTATGAGTCCGTCGAAAACAGGAAGGAATGTTGCAATATACGAAAGGTAATCCCCATTAAACGTGCTTTGGATGGTGCAGAAATTTGGGTAACAGGCTTGCGATCAGGGCAATCAGCCGACCGCCAGAACCTAAACCATTTGGAGTATGACAGAAACTATGGCTTGATAAAGTATAATCCACTTATAAACTGGTCCATGGAAGAAGTACAGGAGTATATTAAGGATAATCATGTACCTTATAATGTGTTGCACGACCGCGGATTCCTCAGCATAGGCTGCAGCCCCTGTACCAGAGCAGTACAGCCTGGAGATGATTTCCGCACAGGAAGATGGTGGTGGGAGAATAATTCCAGTAAAGAGTGTGGATTACATGTTAATGAAAATGAATAGCTTAATTATGGATAACTATCAGATTAATCACCTTAGAGAACTCGAAAACGAGTCGATCTTTATTATGCGGGAAGTAGCAGCACAATTTGAAAACCCTGCACTGCTTTTCTCAGGAGGAAAAGATTCAATCGTTATGGTTCATTTGGCTAGAAAAGCCTTCTGGCCACAAAGGATACCTTTTACTCTGGCACATATTGATACTGGTCATAACTTTCAGGAAACAATTGTTTTCAGAGACGAGCTTGTTGAAAAACTTGGTGCACGATTGGTAGTTGGTTCAGTTCAGGAAAGCATTGACCATGGAGATGTTGTTGAAGAACAAGGATTTAATGCTAGTCGGAATATTCTTCAAACAACAACTCTCCTTGCCACTATTGAAAAATACAAATTTGATGTAGCTCTTGGAGGTGGCAGACGCGATGAAGAAAAAGCCAGGGCAAAAGAAAGATTCTTCTCACATAGAGATGAGTTTGGACAGTGGGATCCAAAAAACCAAAGACCTGAGCTATGGAACCTTTTCAATGGGAAAAAAAATATGGGTGAGCACTTTAGAGTTTTTCCCTTATCTAACTGGACCGAAATGGATATCTGGCAATATATATACCAAGACAATATCGATCTTCCTAGCATCTATTTTACACACAAAAGAAAGGTTTTTATTCGCGATGGGGTTATTCTGGCTTGGGCTCCATTTATGAATTTGAAACCTACAGAGGATATCATAGAAAAAGAAATACGCTGCAGAACTATTGGTGATATATCTTGTACCGGACTAACTGAATCAAAGGCCAATTCTTTGGTTGATATTATCAAAGAAATAGCAGCCACCAGAGTTACCGAAAGAGGGAGCAGAGCAGATGATAAAAGGTCGGAAGCAGCTATGGAAGACCGCAAAAAAGAAGGTTACTTTTAAACTTAAAACTAGAACAAAATGTCCGAATTCAACTCAGAGGCCTACCTTGATATGCAGCTCCTGCGTTTTACCACAGCAGGAAGCGTAGATGATGGTAAATCAACACTTATCGGCCGACTACTATATGATAGCAAATCTATTTTTGAAGATCAACTCGAAGCCGTTCAAAGAGATAGTGTAAGACGTGGAAATGAAACTATCGACCTCGCACTTCTTACTGATGGACTGAGAGCGGAGCGGGAGCAGGGTATTACTATTGATGTCGCTTATAGATATTTTGCTACACCTAAAAGAAAATTTATCATTGCTGATACACCCGGGCATATACAATATACACGAAATATGGTGACAGGAGCTTCAACTGCTAACCTGGCTCTGATACTCATTGATGCAAGACACGGAGTGCTCGAACAAACTATTCGCCACTCATATATAGCAACACTCTTGCATATTCCACACCTGGTCATCTGTGTTAATAAAATGGATTTGATGAATTATGACCAGGAGGTATTTGAAAAAATAAAATCCGATTTTGCGCTTGTCGCAAAAAAACTAAATGTCAAAGACGCAAGATTTATTCCAATAAGTGCCCTTAAAGGTGATAATGTGGTAAATAGATCGGATAAAACAGATTGGTATGAAGGCCCGACTTTACTGAAGCTGCTCGAAGATATTGATATTACTTACGATAGGAACCTGGAGGATCCGCGCTTTTCCGTGCAATATGTTATCCGTCCGCAAACTGATGAATTCCATGATTATCGTGGTTATGCCGGTAGAATTGCTGGGGGATGGTTCCGCCCGGGAGATAAAGTAACTGTCCTGCCTTCCGGACTAACCTCAGTTATCAAATCTATTGATGTTTTCGGAAAGAGCCTGGATAGCGCAAAAGTTACTGAATCAGTTACTATAACTCTTGAGGATGATATAGATATCAGCAGAGGTAACATGATCGTTGGCAGAGAGAACCAACCGGAAATTGGACAGGATATTGACCTGATGATAAGCTGGTTTAATGAAAGACCCTTAAACCCCGGCGGTAAATATGCACTAAAGCATACAACGATGGATGTACGTTGCATAATTAAGGAAGTAAATTATAAAATGGATATCAATACCCTCGAAAAAAACACCCAGGATTTTGAAATTAGAATGAACGATATAGGTAGGATAAAAATTAAAACTACACAGCCATTATTCTACGATTCATACGCTAAAAACAGAATTACCGGAAGCATTATTTTAATAGATGAAGCCACCAACGAAACAATGGCTGCCGGCCTAATCATTTAATCACAAAAGCTGATATATATGCCCAATTCAAAATATTATTTCCTTTGCCGTTCTTGCGGTAGCAGAACTGAAAATTTTCGCCAATGGTTCGATGCAGGACAAAAATGCCATGCCTGCGGTCACAAATGGGTTGATGTTAAATATAACACCGACCTTAATAAAATTAAAGAACTAATCGGTAATGGAAATAAGCAGGCCTCATCAGTTTTCCATTACTTCGACTTCCTACCCCTTGATAATAAGGAGAATATAATCACAGAGGGTGAAGGAGCAATTAAAATTGATCGCTGGAATTTTTTGGAAAAATTTGCCAAAGAACACTACGGTATTGAACTGGAAGTACTGGCATATAGAAATGATGAGAATCAAGGCACCGGCACATTCAAGGATGTTGCAGCATCTGTTGCTGCCTCCGTTCTGAAAGAAAATGGAATCACCCAATACTGTGTTGCCAGTACAGGCAATATAGCAAACGCCTTTGCACATTACTTAGCTATGGCAGGCATTTCCCTGGCAGTTTTTATTCCGGAAGACGCCCTTAAAGCTAATGAAGCCGGAGTTAGTTGCTATGGCCAAAGACTATTTCGTGTAAAAGGCGACTATGCATTAGCAAAAAAAATATGTGCTGAATATTCCACAAAGCATAGTATCCATATGTCAGGTGGCAATATCGACCCGGCAAGGGTCGAAGCAAAAAAAACACAGGTATTTGAATGGCTGCGCCAGCTAGGCACCTTGCCTGATGTTTATGTTCAGGCTTTGGCCGGAGGAACCGGCCCAATAGCCATCGATAAAGCAATCAGGGATATTGAATCTCTCAATATTGTAGAAAAAGACCCACGCTATATCATGGTCCAGGCCAGCGGTTGTGACCCAATGACCGCAGCATGGGATAAAGCAAAGAAGAATAATTTCCCGGAAGGCTGGGAAAATGATTTTCCAGTTTATGACAACCCGAAAACAAAAATCCCTACCCTGGCAAACGGAAACCCGCAAACATTTCCAATTATAGGATCCTTATGTAAAAAAACCGGAGGAGAGATTATAACTTTTGATGAAGAGCTTAGTACAGAAGTTGCAAGACTGGTTGCATTCGAAAGCACTATTAAAATCGGGCCAGCAGCTACAATTGCCGTAGGTGGTTTCTTCGAAGGACTTAAAAAAGGCCTTTTCAAGGAAGGTGAGAAAATAATGCTGAATATTGGTGAAGGAGTTAGAAGATCACCTGAACTTCTTGAAGAGATGATATATACAAGCAAATTAGTCTCCTCTGTTGAAGAATGCGAATCGGTTGATAGACAGATCTTCCGGGAAGATCTGTGGAAACCATTTATGTAAAAGACTACCGCCTATTTGTCTGATTTGTGTATTTGGAACAGATTTTGATCATTTTTGACAAATCAACACTAAATATACATGAAAAAAAACAGAAAAACCTGGATTACACTTGCCATAATTGCTGTTATAGTTCTATTCCTATACTCATCAGGAAAAGGCACATATAATGGAATGGTCAATAAGAGCGAAGCCGTAAACGGCCAATGGGCCAATGTTGAAAATGTTTATCAGCGTAGGGCAGATCTTATACCAAACCTGGTAAGTACCGTTAAAGGATATGCCGAACACGAACAGGAAACATTTACCGCTGTTGTTGAAGCCAGATCAAAAGCTACCGGGATAAACCTTAACGCTAGTGACCTAACTCCCGAAAATCTCCAGCAATTTCAGAATGCTCAATCAGGATTAAGTTCCGCACTTAGCAGACTTTTAGTTGTCGTGGAAAAATATCCTGATTTGAAGGCAAACGCAAACTTCATGGACCTACAGAAACAACTGGAAGGATCGGAAAACCGAATATCTACAGAAAGGCGCAAATTCAATGAACTGGCTAGAGAGTATAATACCTTTATCAAAGAATTCCCGGCAAGTATTTGGGCTGGATTATTCAAATTTGAGGAGAAGGCATACTTTGAAGCTGCTGAAGGATCAGATGTAGCGCCTAAAGTGGAGTTTTAACCATGGGGGCTTCAAAAAAAATATTCTCACAAGCGCAAAAAGATGCCATTGTGTCAGCTATAAAAGAGGCTGAAAAAAACACATCTGGCGAAGTTAGAGTACATATAGAGTCGTCATTTAAAGGTGATGTACTCGATCAGGCAGCTTTTATATTCAAGAAACTAGGCATGCTTAAAACAGAACAACGTAATGGCGTGCTCTTCTACCTGGCTGTGAAAAATAAAGCTTTTGCAATTTTAGGGGATGCAGGTATAAATGAAAAAGTACATGACGACTTCTGGGAAGAAACCAAATCGCTAATGCAAAAAGAGTTTCAGACTGGAAATATGACCGAAGGTCTTGTAAAAGGCATATTATTGGCTGGAGAAAAATTAAAAGAACATTTTCCATATCACACTGATGATGAGAATGAATTGTCAGACGACATTTCATTTGGATAGTAAAATCATTATGAGCAATCAACTACAAAAAATAAAAACTGTATTCATCCTTGTAATTGCCCTGACAATAGCTATACCAGGACCATTGAGATCTCAGGATTTTCCTGAACCGATGAATCCACCACGAATGGTGAATGACTTTTCAGGATTTCTTGACCCGGCAGCTGTAGGGTCTCTGGAGAAAAAATTACAAACTTTTTATAATAGTTCATCAACTCAGATATACATTATCATTTTGGATGACCTTAAGGGATATGACCCGTCTGACTTTGCCACACGAATTGGAGAAAAGTGGAAGGTAGGAACTGGTGGAAAGGATAATGGAATTGTTATTCTAGTAAAGCCAAAAACCACTGATAACCAGGGTGAGGTCTTTATATCAGTTGGTTATGGCCTTGAAGGTGTTGTCCCTGATATCACTGCACATAGAATTGTTGACTCGGAAATTATCCCGAGGTTTAAAGTAAATGATTTTGGTGGAGGTTTAACTCAAGCCGTTGATATTCTTATTTCCCTCACTGAAGGCGAATTTTCATCCGATCAATATATGGAGAATACCAACAGATCAAAAGGTGGATCCATTGGTGGTATCATTTTTATGATAATCCTTTTTATTATCATCTTTGGTGGTGGCTCAAAATCAGGAAGAAACAGTAGCGTTGGCAGAAATCTACCTTTCTGGCTGCTACTCTCTATGATGGGCTCCGGAAGCAGGTCTCACGGTGGGTCATTTGGAGGATTCAGCGGAGGAAGTGGAAGTTTTGGTGGAGGATTCGGCGGTGGTGGAGGTGGCTCCTTTGGAGGCGGTGGAGCAGGTGGAAGCTGGTAAAAAAAAATAGAGACGGATATTTCCGTCTCTATAAATATTTTATATCTATTGTAATAGCTTATTCTACCGGATCATTCATTATCTCAGAGTCAACTAATATACGACCGCAATATTCGCAGACGATAATTTTCTTCCTCGACCGGATGTCAAGTTGACGTTGTGGCGGAATTCTGTTGAAACAGCCACCACATGCATCCCTTTCGACTGTTACTACAGCTAGACCATTAATCGCATTCTTGCGGATTCGTTTATAGGCAGTTAACAATCGTTCCTCAATCCTGGTACTTACTTCCTCGGAAGTCTTCATCAATCGCTCTTCATCTTTCTGAGTTTCAGCAATAATATCATCCAATTCCTTTTTCTTAGCCTCCAGATCACCCTTCCTGTCTTCAAAAACCCCTGTCGAAGTAGAAATCAAATCTTTCTTGTCTGTAAGACGAACGGTGAATTCCTTAATCCTCTTTTCGCAAAGTTGAATCTCTAAAGTCTGGAATTCAATCTCCTTGGATAAAGAATCATATTCACGATT
>CAYUNU010000089.1:0-10772 GCA_964446195.1 uncultured Porphyromonadaceae bacterium
ATGAACATCGAAGAAGTACGAAAATATTGCATTACTAAACCTGGCGTTACCGAAGGTTTCCCTTTCAATGATACTGCTTTGGTTTTCAAGATTGGGAAAATTTTTGCAATACTGGATCTATCCGAAGATGGCAGGGGTATAAGTTTAAAATGTGATCCGGAACGAGCCCTTGAATTGCGAGAACTCTATCCTGAGGTAACTCCGGCATGGCATTTAAACAAACAGAACTGGAATGGGGTAGATCTTAATGGCAATCTCAGCAGTAGTCAAATAAAGGAATGGATTGATCATTCATACGAATTGGTCTATAACAGTCTTTCCAATAAAATCAGGAAGGAAATTGAAAACTATGATGGGAAATAACACTTTCCTGGAAATAGGTTCTCACGATCAGTTTGAGGAACTGGCTATTGGGACATTCAGATTCCAGGCACAGAACAATCCTGTTTATAAACAGTATTTAGATTTGCTGTCAGTTGATAGTGATAGGGTTAATTGTATATCTGCCATTCCATTTTTACCAATTGAGTTTTTTAAAACCCACAAAGTATACTCTTCGGAGAAAAAAGAAGAGTTATGTTTTTTATCTAGTGGCACAACAGGAATGCAGTCTAGCAAGCATTTCATTGCTCATCAGGATATTTATATCAGGAGCTTTGTTGCGGGCTTTGAGTATTTTTATGGTAAAGCGGAAGATTACTGTATACTAGCACTTCTACCATCCTATCTGGAGAGGGGAAATTCCTCTCTGGTTTATATGGTTAATAATTTCATCAAAAGGAGCAAGTTTCGGGAAAGTGGCTTTTATCTTGATGAATTTGAAAAATTAAGTAAGACCTTAGCTCTTATGGAGAACAGGTGTATCAAGACACTCCTTCTTGGCGTAAGTTATGCTCTTTTGGATCTTGCTGATAATTTTCCCATGCCTCTTAAAAGTACAATTATTATGGAGACCGGGGGTATGAAAGGCAAGAGAGAAGAATTGTCTAAGAAGGTCCTTCATGGGCATTTGGCAAAAGCTTTTGGTTTGCTTTCCATTCACTCAGAATATGGAATGACAGAATTACTATCCCAGGCATATTCCAAAGGGAGAGGTCTTTTTGAGGCCCCTCCCTGGATGAAAATTTTGATTAGGGATCCTTATGATCCCTTCTCCTACCTTAATTCCGGACGCACCGGCGGCATTAATGTTATCGATCTGGCTAATAAGTACTCATGCTCATTTATTGAGACACAAGATCTTGGTCGTTTACATGACAAATCTTTTGAGGTTCTGGGCCGCTTTGATAATAGTGATATCCGAGGCTGTAACTTATTAGTTCAGTAGCAGTGTATTTGATTATCCTCTGATGGCTTTTATCCCTGGTAGTTCCTTACCTTCAATATATTCTAATAATGCGCCTCCTCCGGTGGACACGTATGACACCTTATCACTCATATTGAAGCGGTTAATAGCAGCAACAGAATCTCCTCCACCAACAAGGCTAAAAGCACCTTTCTCGGTTGCTCTGGCGATTGCTTTGGCTATTTCAACCGTACCTTTCTGGAAATTTTCCATTTCAAAAACTCCCATAGGCCCGTTCCAGAGGATGGTTTGTGAGTTTTCGATTAATTCGGAATAGTTTTTAATTGTTTCTTCGGCTATGTCAAGTCCCATATATCCCTCAGGGACATTATCAATAGCTGAGATATTTGTATTGGCATTATTATCAAAATTGTCGGCATTTAGGCTGTCAACTGGAAGAACAAGGTTTACACCTTTTTCTTTTGCCTTAAGTATAACATGTTTGGCGGTATCTAACAAATCTTCTTCAACCAGTGAATTGCCAATATTTCCTCCCAAAGCTTTAATGAAAGTGAAAGTCATACCTCCACCGATGATAAGGTTGTCAACTTTGTCGAGAAGGTTTTCGATAATTGTGATTTTGGTAGAAATTTTAGCTCCCCCAAGGATGGCTGTAAAAGGCTTGATGGATTTACCAATTACTTCATCAATACTCGTTAGTTCATTCTGGATAACGTATCCAAAAAGTTTTTCTTCAGGGAAATAATTTGCTATAATCGTTGTTGAAGCGTGAGCTCGGTGAGCTGTTCCAAAAGCATCATTCACAAATACGTTCGCCAGGTCGGCTAGTTTTTTTGCAAATGCCTCATCTCCTTTGGTCTCTTCTTTGTAATACCTGAGGTTTTCCAAAAGGAGGACTTCTCCAGCTTTTAAGGAAGCAGCTTTTTCTTTTGCCTCTTGTCCGATGCAGTCGTTAGCAAATAGTACTGTTGTGCCAAGCTTAGATGAAAGGTCATTAACAAGGTGCTTCAGACTGAATTTTTCCTCTGGTCCTTCTTTTGGCCGGCCGAGATGTGACATCAGAATAGCTGATCCACCATCAGCGATAATTTTTTTTATTGTTGGGATTGCTGCGCGAATCCTTGTATCATCGGTGATTTGAAAATCTGCATTTAGAGGGACGTTAAAATCTACCCTGATTATTGCCTTCTTCCCCTTGAAATTATAATTGTCCATTGTTTTCATGATATGTGTTTTTTAATTCACGCCAAAGATAAAAAATGAAGTATGATTTTAAAATGAGATATCATATGAGTAGTTTTGGAGCATAAAATTTGGAACCCTTTATTTCTAAGGAATTCGTAGAATGTTATTTAAGTCAGTTATCGGACAGGAGGCAGTTAGGGATCAATTGATTCGTGCGGCGAGAGGAAGCCGGGTGAGTCATGCATTGCTTTTTCATGGACCTGAAGGATGCGGAAAATTTCCACTTGCAATGGCTTTTGCACAGTATCTTGCTTGTTCTGATCCGGGTCCTGAAGATTCCTGTGGTGTGTGTCCTTCATGCAGAAAAGCTGAAAAAAATATTCATCCTGATATACACTTTGTTTTCCCGGTTGTTAAAAGCTTAAAGGGTAGTGGAGAGCCGATAAGTGATCTTTTTATTGAAGATTGGAGAAAGTATTTAGAAGCATATTCATATCCTGATCTGCAAAGCTGGTTAAACTTTATTAAGGTAGAGAATAAGCAAGCCGGGATTTTCACCAAGGAGGCTGAGTCAATACTCAGAAAACTACAGCTCAAAGCCTTTGAGTCTGATCATAAGATAGTTGTTGTATGGCTACCTGAGAAAATGAATGCAACAGCCTCTAATAAGTTGTTGAAGATAATTGAAGAGCCTCCTGAGAAAACTTATTTTCTTATGGTTGCTCAATCAACGGAAGAAATTATTCCAACCATTCTGTCGCGAACTCAGCTGGTTAGAGTTAATAAGATCCCCGATCATGTTCTTGAAGCTCATCTTAGGGTTGATTTTCCCGAGAAGGGGGAAATTATTGAAGGAGTAGCAAGGATGTCTGATGGGAATTTTATCCAGGCCCTTGATCTGATTGAGTCGAATGAAGAAAATCAAATGTATTTTGATCATTTCGTTTTGTGGATGAGAATGGCTTATGGTTTCAAAATTCATGAATTACTGGAATGGGTTCCAAAAATGGCAGCCTTAGGCAGGGAGAAGCAGAAAACATTTCTTCTGTATTGTCTGCATATGATTAAAGGTAATTTTCACATGAACATGGATATGTTGGGGATTATGCGATTAAGCCCGGAGGAGCAAAAATTTTCTGAACGATTTAATCAATTTATTAATGCAGATAATATCGAAAGATTAAGTCTGCTTTTTTCGGAAGCAATAGTTCAGATCGGAATGAATGCTAACCCCCGTATTACTTTTCTCGACATGAGTACACAGCTCTATCGTCTTTTGAGAAAACCGTAATAGGAGCAGTATTTTATTACTGGACCTTAATCATTTGATCCTGATTGACTATATTTACCATCGAAATTTTTAGACAATACTTCCCACTGGTGTTTTTGAACTGGAAACAGAAAAGATGAAATGGATGGGAAACAACATATAAGTATGGAAACTCCAATTAAGGCAGGATTATACCGGGGCTGTCCCCGTCTGGATACAGAGATCGAGCAAAACAGTTGCCCGGATGCGGCTAGCTGTGTGAAGCTAAACGTTAATGACTGGCTTGCTGATATCCCCAGAACTATTGGGAAAGATGAGTTAGTGGAGGTACGATTCAAAAACACACGTAAAGACTTTTACAAGATATCAGGAGGTTTAAATTTAAAGGTTGGAGATTTGGTAGCTGTTGAAGCTTCTCCCGGTCACGATATAGGAATGGTTTCCTTAACAGGTCCTTTGGTATATAATCAAATTGTCAGGAATCGAATGCGACCCGGGGAATTGGAATATCGACAGGTGTACAGAAAAGCTAAGCCTGCTGATATTGATAAATGGAAAGAAGCAATAGCTCTGGAGCATGAAACAATGATTAAGTCGAGGAGGCTCTCCGAGGATCTTAAGCTTGACATGAAGATAGGTGATGTAGAGTTTCAGGGTGATAAAACAAAAGCTATTTTTTATTATATAGCTGATGAAAGGGTTGACTTTAGGGAGTTGATTAAGGTTCTGGCTGAGAACTTCAGGATCCGAATTGAAATGCGGCAGATAGGAGCCAGACAAGAAGCAGGCAGGATTGGAGGGATTGGATCTTGCGGCAGAGAGCTTTGTTGCTCAACCTGGATAAGAAACTTTGTATCTGTTACCACAACAGTTGCAAGGAATCAGGAATTGTCCTTAAATCCCCAAAAGCTTGCTGGTCAATGTGGTAAGCTCAAGTGTTGTTTAAATTATGAGGTGGAAACCTACTTGGACGTAAGAAAGAATCTCCCGTCTCAGAAAATACAGCTGGAAACAAAAGAAGGCCGCGCTTTTCACCAGAAAACAGATATTTTCAAGGGTATAATGTGGTATTCGTTTAGCCCTGAATCATCAAATAACCTTGTTCCTGTTAAGGTTGAACGAGTGGAAGAGATAATTGAATTGAACAGGAAAGGGGTCATTGTGGAGAAGTTGAATGAAGTAGAACTTGAGCCTCTAGAAAAGGAAATGGGTTATTTGAATCCTGTTGGACAGGAGAGTCTGACTAGATTTGATGGTAAAAAGACCAAGAGTAAGAACAAAAATAAAAACAGGAACTCAAATAATAAGCGCCATAACCCTAATCGAAACCAGGATAAATAGCATGATTTCCAGGCACAAAGGAATACTACTTCTGGCAATGTTAATAGCTCTAGGATCTTGTCAATGAAAGACCCTTTTCGAGGAGACGGCAGCAATCCCTGTGGATGGCTGGCATCAGGATAGTTATATATCCTTTTCTATTCCTGTTGAGGATACCATTAACCAATTTGAAATTTCTTTGATTATAAGGAATGACGCCAGATATGAATATTCCAATCTTTTTCTTTTTATAAATACTACAGCTCCAAGTGGACAAGGAATAGGTGATACTGTTGAAATAAGAATGGCTGATGAAAGGGGGAAGTGGCTTGGGAGTGGTATAGGAGGTAAGTATACTCAGGAAATTCCTTTTAAGAAACAAGTTAAATTCCCTCAAATAGGTAGCTACACCATTGAGCTTGTTCAAGGAATGAGAGACGAGGAGCTTGAGTTCATTACAGATGTGGGATTACGTATAATGCAAATGAAATAAAAGTGGGTAGAGGCAATAAACTGGAGCGTTTTGCCCAGATGAAAACATTCTCTAATGTATTTGAACCAGATGGGGTGAAGATCAGGACAGAGGATTTTTATCTTAAGGGGAAATGGGGTATTGATTATTTTAAAAACAATAAGCCAATTACCTTGGAATTGGGATGCGGAAAAGGTGAATATACTGTTGGGCTAGCAGAAAAATATCCTGATAGAAACTTTATTGGGATCGATATAAAGGGTGCAAGAATGTGGAAGGGAGCTAAATATGCTTTGAATAATGATATTCATAATGCAGCTTTTATAAGATCACGAATTGAGTTTATTGAAAAGCTTTTCGGCAAAGATGAAATTGATGAAATTTGGATAACTTTTCCAGATCCTTTCCCCAAAAAGGCTGCCAACAGGTTGTCATCAAGCTTTTTCATTAATAGGTATAAAAAAATTCTTAGTAAAGAAGGGACCATTCATCTTAAAACAGACTGCAGACAATTACATGAGTATACCATGGTGGTATTAAAAGAAAATGGAATTGTTCCTGAAGTGGCAAGCAAGAATCTTTATGCACCTGGTCAACAGCTTGATGAGATCTTGTCCCTTAAAACTTTTTATGAGATGAAGTTCTTGCAGGAAAACAAGCCCATTACTTATCTTAGGTTTAGGCTTGATCAAATAGAGAAACTTTCTGAGTCTTATATACCTTGGAATAAATATGAGTAAAGATCAGGGTTTTTTTGAAAAAGTTTATCATGTTGTGGGACAAGTGCCAAGCGGCAGGGTCACCACTTACGGAGCTATCGCCAGAGCAATTGGTTATCCCGGGGCTGGCAGAATGGTCGGGTGGGCTTTGAATAAGTCTTTTTCTGATCGGGGTTTTATACCTGCTCATCGTGTGGTTAACCGCAATGGTCTGTTAACCGGTAAATTGCATTTTGGTGGAAAGGAAACGATGATGGAACTTCTGGCTTCAGAAGGGATTTGCATTGAGGATGATATGGTTCTTGATTTCGACAGGCTTTTTTGGGATCCCATAAAGAATTGTGACGAATTTCATGTTTAGGATAAGACGTTTTTTTTTAACTTTGACGACTTAATTTAATTTAAATAAAAATAAGATTCGAGATGATAATTTCCAAAGATAATGTTCTGGATGCATTAAAGTTTGTGGTTCATCCGGAGTATGAGAAGGATATTGTAAGCCTTGGGATGGTAGAAGATATTGAGATCCATGGGAAGGATATTAAGTTTACAATTGTTCTTAAGAAGCCTAATGATCCTTTTGCTACCTCACTAAAGAATGCGAGTATAAATTCGATTAAGACTCATGTAGACAAGGATGCTAATGTTGTGGGTAGTATTGATAAGAAGGAAATAAAGAAAGTTGCACCTGATGCGCCCATGTCGGGGGTAAAAAATATTATTGCCGTAGCTTCGGGTAAGGGAGGAGTTGGAAAATCTACAGTAGCTGTTAACCTGGCGGTTGCATTGGCAATTGAGGGGTATAGTGTTGGGATTTTAGATGCTGATATTTATGGTCCTTCGGTTCCAAAAATGTTTGGTGTTGAAGATGGACGGCCTGCTATTGAGAAGATCGATGGCAAAGACCGGATTATACCTTTAGAAAAGCATGGTGTAAAAATTTTGTCGATTGGTTTTTTCGTGGATCAAAAGGATGCCTTGGTGTGGAGAGGACCTATGGCAACGAGTGCTTTGAAGCAGCTTATGTCAGATGGAAATTGGGGTGAATTGGATTTTCTGGTCATGGATTTACCTCCTGGAACAGGCGATATTCATCTTACTCTGGTTCAGACTGTTTCGGTTACAGGAGCTGTTATTGTGTCAACTCCTCAAGCAGTTGCTCTGGCGGATGCTGTAAAGGGGATTAGTATGTTTACCGGTAAGCAGATTAATGTACCCGTTCTTGGCTTGGTTGAAAATATGGCTTGGTTCACTCCGGCAGAACTACCTGATAATAAATACTATATATTTGGTAAGGACGGTTGCAAGAAGCTGGCTGAAGAAGAAAAAGTAAAATTGCTGGGACAAATACCTATTGTACAATCTATTCGTGAAGGCGGGGATGAGGGAATTCCTGCTGTTTTGGATAGTACAAGCCCTGTTCGTGAGGCCTTTATTGAATTAGCCAGGTCGACAGTCAAGGCAGTGGAAGAAAGAAATGTGAGAATTGCTCCAACAAAAATTGTAGAAATCAAGAAATAATAATTACAAAAATATCGATAAGATGACAAGAGTGGAAATTCACGATAAAATTAAAAATGTACTGGAACAACTGAGGCCTTATCTTCAGGCAGACGGTGGGGATATGAAGCTTGTTGAGATAACTGATGATTACATTGTAAAAGTTGAACTGCAAGGGGCTTGTGGCTCTTGTCCTATGCGTACAATGACTTTAAAAGCGGGGGTTGAGGGGACTTTAAAGAAGGAGGTTCCTGAGGTGCTTTCTGTGGAGGCTGTTTAAAGCTCACCATTTTTAATCATATTGTAGATCTTCGACTTTCCGATTTCCAGTTTTTGGGCAACCAGGACAACATTATTGTTGTATTTCTCGAGAAAGTGTCGGATAATTTTTATTTCGAACTCCCGTAAAGGTATCTCAATATTAAAAATGTCGGGTCCTGTAAGGGTTGGGGAAAAAAGAATATGCTCTTCCTCGATAAGTTCATTACTGGAAAGGACCGCTGAAAGTTCAACAATAGCGTTTAATTCTCTTACGTTCCCTGGATAATTATGGGAAAGAAGTTTATTTCTTGCTTCAGGGCTAAAAGTTTTTTCATTAAGCTTATTATTCTGACAAAACGTTTTGAGAAAGTAGTCGGCAAGAATTATAACATCATTTTCTCTTTCGGATAAAGGTGGCATTATGATTGGGATGCCTAACATGCTGTAATATAGGTCCTCCCTGAATCTTCCTGCTTCTATTTCCTTCGGTAAATCCTTACTTGTCGCAATAATTATTCTTGTATCAATGGGTATGGGCTGGTTGCTCCCAGCTCTTCGAACAGCTTTCTCCTGAATAACCTGAAAAAGCTTGAATTGTAGATTCAAATCCAGTTCTGCAACTTCATTAATAAATAATGTTCCACGGTGCGCCTGTTCGAGTTTTCCAATGGACTTTGAATAAGCTCCGGGACGTGATCCTTTTTCATGTCCAAAAAGTTCGCTTTCAACCATGTCTGTAGGGATTGCACCCATGTTGACTGTTATGAATGGGTTCTCTTTTCGAACTGAATTAAAATGGATTGTACGAGCAACAAGTTCCTTCCCTGTACCACTTTCACCATGAATAGAAATAATAATATTCTGAACTGCTATTGCTTTCTCAACCAGGGCAAGAACCTTTTTCATGGTTTTACTTTCTCCGATTATTGAGTTAGAAATTTCATATTTCCTGGTTATATGGGATTTCAGATGATAGATTTCTGATTTGAGGCGCAGTAGAGTATTTATCTTATTAACAGCATCCAGAAGCCTATCAGAAAATCCTTTTCCTGTACTTATGTAATCATAAATTTCTTTTCCTAATAAGTGTGAGCATTCATTTACATCATCCTTATGACAAATTAGTAAAATCTGGCTTTTAGGCTGTAATTTTTTTGTTCGTGAGATGAGTGTATCATTATTTATTCTAGTGAGGGAAGTATTAAGAATAATTACATCAGGATTTTCTGCAAGCCTAAGAATTAATACTTCTTCATTGTCAAAACCCTTTACTTCATGATTTGTGTTTTCAAGAAGGCAGCGCCCAATCAATTCGCGGAATTGCTTATCTTTCTCAACTACAAATATTTTCATAGGTGAATATGTCGATTAATAGTTCTTGAAGTAAATCAAACTAATGTAATAATTTTCCGTTAACATTAAGGTATTGCAATTACATTTTTGATTTTATATGACTTTTGATGATATTATTGAAATCAGTGCGTTTTTTAGCATTTATAAAATATTTTTGCAAGAAATGAGTTAGTATAGAGGTTCGATGAATATAAAGATAAAAAAAGCATATAGATTATTTCTGGTCAGTACCGTCTTGTTACTGATTTTCAGTGGATGTTCTACTAAGAAGAATACGCTGTTAGGCAGGAAGTATCATAACCTGACATCCCATTACAATATATATTTCAACGCTTATGAGACCTATAGGGAAGGGTTAAAGAAAGGCGATTTGAGTTATCGGGATAATTTCAACCAGCTTATACCTATAAATATTTACAGTAGGGAAGAAGCTGCTCGCCGGGTTATGTCTGATATGGAAAAAACCAAAAAGAAATGTTCTAAGTTGATAACAATGCACTCTCTTAAGGCGAAGCCAAAAATAAAGGGAGGTGCAAAAACAGAAAGGCAGAAAGCATTTATTCGCAGGAATGATTTTAATAATTGGGTTGACGATTCATATTTTCTTATGGGTCAGGCATATTACCATCAGCACGATTTTTTCCCGGCAATTCAGAATTTTGAATTTGTTATCAGGCAGTATCCCGAGGATGGATTAAAAAATGAAGCCAGTCTGTGGTTAGCAAAAACACACATTGAGCTCAAGAATTACACCCAGGCCAATGATATACTTGGTCGACTTGAAGCGGAGCCAGATTTAGAAAATAGATTGAAACCTGATCTGCTTGCAACAATGGCTGATTGGAATCTCAGGCAGGAGAACATTCCTGAGGCATTGAATTACCTTTCACAGGCTGCGGAACTTACCAATTCAAAGAAACTAAAAACGAGATATTATTATATACTGGCTCAGCTTTTTGAGCAGCAAGAGGATTTTACTCAGGCTTCTCTTAAATATGGAGATGTTTTAGATCTTAATCCTGGCTATGAAATGGCATTTAATGCAAAAATAAACAGGGCAAAGCTATTTCAGGGGGGTGGTGATGACGGTAAGGAAATAAGGAAGCAGCTGGAGAAAATGTTGAAGGATGATAAAAATCTGGAATTTTTGGATCAGATTTATTTTGCCATGGCTGAGTTAGATATCAAGGCTGGGGACAAGGAAGCAGGAATTGAAAACTATAAACTTTCAACTCGTTACTCTTTTAACAATTTACATCAGAAATCTTTATCTTTTCTGGAGTTGGGCAAGATTTTTTACAAAGACAAGGATTATATTCAGTCAAGTGCTTACTATGACAGCTGTTTAATTTCGATGCCTGAGGATTTTCCCGAAAGTGAGGAGAT
>CAYUNU010000090.1:0-10673 GCA_964446195.1 uncultured Porphyromonadaceae bacterium
TTTTTGTGGAGGTGCGGTCTTCCGTCATAAAAAATGAGTTAGTAATGATAAAGGAGGGGCTTATACAAGCATTAAACAAAAGTATAGGTGAAAACCTCATTAACAATATTGTTGTCAAATAGATTTTCGGCTTTAGTTAAGGTTAAGCCAGGTATGAACCATCTCTGCTAAACAGGTCGCTACGGCCAAAGAAAAATCCTGCTTCAATCTTTGCATTCTCATCACTATCTGAGCCATGTACTGCATTAGCTTCAATGGATTCGGCAAATAATTTACGAAGAGTTCCTTCCTCTGCTTTTGTTGGGTCAGTTGCACCGATGAGTTTTCTGTAATCTTCAACAGCGTTGTCTTTTTCTAATACCGCAACTACGATAGGTCCTGAAGTCATAAAGCTAACCAGGTCGGCATAAAAGGGTTTTTCCCGGTGTACTCCATAGAACTCCTCTGCTTGCTGTTTGCTCAGTTGAATGGTCTTCATACCGGCAATCCAAAAGCCGGCATTGCTTATCTTTGATAAGATATCTCCTGCGTAGCTTTTAGCCATTGCACGGGGCTTAATCATTGTAAAAGTTATTTTTCCTTGCATTTTCAGTATTTTTGTAGTTACGAAATTAAGAAATTCCCCCGTAATTGGGGATTGTAATTTTATCTTTGAAAATGATTGAGACAAAAGAAACGGTAAAAAGTTTCAGGGATTTTTCTGAAAGCACGAGGGAAATCATTAAAAGCAAACTCGCTAAACCTGCCAGGATACTAATTGTTAGTCATAAGAATCCTGATGGTGATGCACTGGGCTCAGCGCTCGGACTCGGAGGGGTACTTGAGTCAATGGGACATCAGGTTAAAGTTTATTTTCCTGATGAAGCACCTGATTTTCTTAAGTGGTTACAGGGATATGATAAAGTTGGTATTTATGAGAAGTCAACTGCAAAATTCCCGGGCTTAGAGGATAAGCCTGAGATTGTTTTTTTTCTTGATTTCAATTCTCTGGAAAGATTGGGTAAAATGGAAGATGCCGTTGGGGATTTGAATAGCACGAAAATTTTGATTGACCATCATCCGGGAAATTTGCCATTTTACGATTATGGCATTATAAATACCGAAAAGGGTAGTACTTGTGAATTGGTGTTTTTGTTTCTGGAAGGTTTAGGATGGTTGAATCAATTAAATGATAACCTGGCTACATGTTTATATGCTGGTATCATAACTGACACACTTGGATTGCAGGTTAGTAGTTCATATAGTGAGGTTTACCGTGTGGTGGGTTTGCTTGTTGAAAAGGGGGCTAAGATTGATAAAGTATACAGTAGTATATATATGCAATTCAGTCCTCACAGAATGCAGCTTCTTGGTTATTGTCTGGCTGAAAAAATGATCTTAATGCCTGAATATCAGGTTGCATATATCTGGTTAACAAAAGAAGAGTTATCCAGATTTAAGCATAGAAAAGGCGATACTGAGGGCTTTGTTAATTATCCTCTTTCTATCAAGGATATTAATTTTACTGTACTTTTCACTGAAATTGAAGATGAAATAAAGCTTTCACTTCGTTCTAAAGGTGATATACCTGTAAATGAGTTTGCTTCCCTCTACTTCAAGGGTGGAGGTCATCGGAATGCTTCGGGCGGCAGAAGCAGCCTGTCGATGGAGGAGACGATTGGCAAATTTGAGTTGTATGTGAAGGACTTTATGGGGAATTTTTTGAAATCATAGTACTAATTAGTTTTCATCATTTTAATGAAATTTGTAATAAGCATATTACTGATTCTGATCTTTGTATCTTGCGGTCATGGTAACAAAAAGAGCCCCAAGCGACAAAAAGCAGTCATTAATATGGATACTCTTATGGAGATGAACCGGAATTTGATCAGGAAGGATAATGACAAGATTCAAAATTTTATTGATTCAAGCGGAGTTAAGATGCTTAAATCAGGAACCGGTTTATATTACCGGAAAATTTTGGATGTGGATGGAGAGAATGCCGGGAAAGGAGATAAAGTAATTTTTAGCTATGATATTTCTTCTTTACGGGGAGATAGTTTTTATTCTTCTAAGGATCGTGGAAGAAAGGAGTTCGAGGTTGATGGATCGGAGATCGAATCGGGATGGAATGAGTTGGCATCACTAATGAGTGAGGGCGACAGTGTGGTTGCAATTTTACCTCCTCATCTGGCTTTTCGAAATATTGGCGATGGCGACAGGATAGGCCCGGGCGAGATTTTGATTTATAATCTAAAACTCGACTCGCTAGTAGGAAGATAATTATCTTATTTTTGCACAAAAAAGTTAATGAAATGAAGTTGAAATTTAGTTTAGTTTTTAGTGTTTTTCTTTCGATTTTAATGTTAAGCTCCTGCTCTAATAATGGGGAGTATATAGAACATTCCTCGGGGCTTAAGTATAAGTTTATTGATATGAATCCCAAGGGTGAGACACCTCGACAGGGCGACATCCTTCTGTTGTCAATCAGTTATTTCACTGAAGGAGGCTTATTGATTGATGAGAATAGTTCTTACCGTACTCAATTGGCGACCCCCGTCTACTCAGGTGATTTTCAGACGGGCTTAGGTATTTTGCAGGTTGGGGATAGTGTTCAGTTCTTGCTGGATGCGGCTGATTATTATAGGAATACAAAAAAAAGAGAGCTTCCCGAAGAATTTATTCAAGGCGACAAAATTATTATCAATGTTAAGCTTAAAAATCTTGTTAAGGTAGAGTCTATCGAAGCCGAAAGACGCGCGATATACCATACCGATGAAGAGCAGGAGCTACGTTTGATGAAAGATTATCTTGAAAGAGCTAATATTGAGACTGAGCCAACAGAGAGCGGCTTATATGTGATTATTTTGAAGGAAGGCTCTGGTCCGCTGGTTTTACCCGGACAAACTGTAAGTGCTCATTATACTGGAACAACTATAGATGGGAAGATATTTGACAGTTCACTAACCAGAGGTACACCAATAACCTTTACCTTAGGTAGAGGTGAAGTTATTAAGGGATGGGATGAAGGTTTTGCTAAACTTAAAAAAGGCAGCAAGGCCAGATTTGTTATTCCCTCTAAACTTGCTTACGGTGCTGATGGCTATGGAAAGAAGATACTGCCTTATTCCACCCTTGTGTTTGATGTTGAACTCATAGATTTTAAATAATTGTGTATTTATGAAAGAGAAGAGAGTAAAGTTATTCGTGGCTTTGTTTTTAGTTTTTGGTGCTGTGTTTATTGGGGCATGTGATAAGGAGACAGATCTGGAGAAGGAAAATGCAGCTATTCAGGCTTATCTTGAAGAAAATAATATTACTATCGAGCCACAATATTCGGGATTATATTATATCGAAACTCTTGCAGGGACTGGTGCTAGTGCAGATGGGGGAGACAGGGTAAGAGTTAAGTACACCGGGACTTTTCTTGATGGAGAAGAATTCGACTCGGGGATCTACACCTTTACTTTAGGTACCGGAGGGGTAATTAGAGGATGGGATGAAGGAATATCCTATATGAATGAAGGAGGTAAAGCGATATTATTAATACCCTCTGATTTGGCATATGGTGTTTATGGACATAATAGCATCCCCGGATATACTCCTCTGTTGTTTGATGTAGAACTTATGGATGTTTATTAGAAATACCTTGAACTAATTTTAATGTCATCAGGCACCTTATATCTTATTCCCAGCTTGCTGGATGATTCATCACCCGAAGATATACTTCCATCGGGTGTAATAAGCAAGATTCTCACTCTTAGGGAGTTTATTGTTGAGAATGAGCGTACATCCAGAAGATTTCTTATCAGGTTGGGTATGAAGGAGTTTTTGGATGAGATAAATTTTGAGTTATTGAATAAGCACACTAAGCCAGAAGATCTTGAAGGTTTGGTTGCTCCACTAAGAAAAGGTCTTTCTGTTGGTTTGATCTCCGAAGCCGGTTGCCCGGGAGTTGCTGATCCGGGGGCCGATGTTGTTGCGATTGCTCACAGGAGTAATATCAGGGTAGTTCCATTTACCGGACCATCATCCATTTTACTGGCGTTAATGGCTTCCGGACTGAATGGTCAGAGGTTTGCATTTCACGGCTATTTGCCCCAAAAGCAGGGAGAACGAATCAGAAAGATCCGGCAACTGGAAGAGCAATCCAGAAAAGAAAATATTAGTCAGATATTTATTGAAACGCCTTATCGTAATCACCAGCTTCTTGCTGATTTGATATCAGCATTAAACCCATCCACCAGACTGTGTTTGGCTATAAGCCTGACTGGTAATGCGGAAAGGGTGATTACAAAGACTGTTGCTGAGTGGAAAAAAATCAGGATAGAATTTCAAAAGCAACCGGCAGTGTTTCTGTTTCTTAGTTGAATATCTTGTGCTTAGATATCCCCCATTTTTGGAAACGGTAGGAAAGTGAAGTCCCGAGAACGCCAAAGCCATATTTTACGCTTCTGGAGAAGTTGATAGATGAAGCTTCCTCGAAGTATTTAGTGGGGCAGGTGATTTCTGCAATAGCGAAACCGGCATAAAAAATTTGCGCCAGCATCTGGTTATCGAAAACAAAATCATCGGAGTTGGCTTCAAAATTGATTTTTCGCAGGACATCAGAAGAAAATGCCCTATAGCCGGTATGGTATTCTGACAATTTTTGTTTCATCAGGATATTTTGAAAAAGGGTTAAGGATCTGTTGGCCATATATCTCCATATCGGCATGCCGCCTGTTAGAGCCCCTTTCCCCAGGATTCTTGATCCGAGGACTACCGGGTAAACATCTGCTGCGATCAGGTGAGCCATAGCCGGGATAAGCTTTGGTGTGTATTGATAATCAGGATGAAGCATAATCACTATATCGGCCTTGAGGTTTAGTGCTGTGTTATAGCAGGTTTTTTGGTTTCCTCCGTATCCCAGGTTTTGCTCATGCCTGATTATGTGATGTATACCCAGTTTCTCAGCAATCCGGATAGTGCTGTCCTTGCTGTTGTCGTCAACCAGTATGACCTCATCCACAATATCCATTGGTATTTCCCGGTAAGTTTGCTCCAGGGTACTTTCTGCATTATAGGCCGGTAAAACCACGACTATCTTTTTTCCGGAGATCATAAAAATTGCTTTAAGTGAAAGGTATTATTTGTTTAAATAATGTATAAAAAATGTAAATTCGGATCAAATATAATTGACTTTAAATCTTTTTTTGAATAGATAATATTAAATCTTTTAACATAATCATCTAATACCCTTATTTATCATGACTTTGATTGAAAGAATACTGGCAAATCACAGCAAGCATGATGTTGTTAAGCCTGGAGAAATTGTTGATGTTAGTATGGATGTTCGGGCTGCCCGAGACTTTGGTGGAGCCAATGTTGTAAAAAACATGAAGGATAATGGATTGAGCATTGATGATGTTTCAAAGACCTTCTTTACATTTGATTGTAATCCCACAGGATCTGACCAGAAATATGCTGTTAATCAGCACAAGTGTAGAATTTACGCCAGGGAAAATGGTATTAAGGTATATGATATCGATAATGGTATTGGAACCCATACGCTTATTCATGAGGGCTTGTCCTATTCGGGTACCACTGCTGTCACCACCGATTCACATGCAAATATTCTTGGTGCAGTTGGGGCCTTCGGTCAGGGCATGGGAGATAAGGATATTGCTGCGTCCTGGGCGAACGGTAAGGTATGGTTTAAGGTTCCGGAGTCGGTTAAGATTACTTTGCAAGGAAAGCGTCCTGAGGGCCTCTCAGCTAAGGATATTGTATTGAACCTGCTTTCTCATTTTGGGGCGAACAGTTTGCTGGGCTATTCGGTGGAGTTTTACGGGGAAGAAGTGGATAAATTGAGTTTGGATGAGCGGATTACGATAGCCTCTATGGGTACCGAGATGGGAGCGATAACTCTTCTTTTTACTCCAAATGAGGAAGTTATGGCCTACAGTTCTAAAAGGGCTGGCAGGGAGTTAGAGCTTGTCAAGGCTGATCAAGATGCGAAATATGCACAGGAGTTTGAACTGGATATATCAGGATTTGTTCCAAGAGTTTCGAGGCCTGGAGCACCACATGATACTGTTCCTGTAACAGAGGTTGAAGGGATTAAGATCGACTCGGCTTTTATTGGAAGTTGTACCAATGGTCGTTTTGATGATCTGGCAGTGGCTGCGGCTGTTTTATATGATAGAAAGGTTGCTCCTGGTGTTGTATTAAAGATTGTTCCGGCAACTGATGAGATATGGCAGCAATGTTTAGATGAGGGGCTTGTGGATATTTTTAAAGATGCGGGAGTTATGTTGTCCAATGCCGGATGTGCAGGATGTGCAGCTGGGCAGGTTGGACAGAATGGACCGGGCGAGGTTACTATAAGCTCGGGGAACCGTAATTTCCCGGGCAAGCAGGGCCAAGGAGAGGTGTATCTTGCCAGTCCGGCTATAGTAGCAGCGTCTGCTGTTGCAGGCTATATAACAACGCCTGCCAACATACCGGATACTGCTGCTGAGTTTGAGATAGGTTCAGGTGGGCGTTCAGCTGAGTTAGTAGGAAAGGTGGATAAAAGAAAGGGATCGGAGGAAGCAAGTGTGATAGAGTTTGAGGGGCGTGTATGGTTTATCGAAGAAGATAATATCGATACAGATATGATCTTCCATAACCGCTATCTGGCTATCACCGATATAGATGAGATGGGGCAATATACTTTTGATAATCTTGAGGGATATAAAGATTTTGCAAAAAGAGCCCAGTCGGGTGATATTGTTATGGTTGGAAAAAATTTCGGCAGTGGTTCTTCCAGGCAGCAGGCTGTAGATTGTTTTAAGGCTCTGGGAATAAGCTGTGTCCTCGCTGAAAGTTTTGGTGCCATTTATGAAAGGAATGCAATTAATGCGGCCTTCCCAATCATGACTTACAAGAAAGGGGAGGGTTTTGATGTTAAGGATGGTGACACTATCAAAGTGAATTTTCAAGAAGGAACAGTTGTAAACCTCAAGTCGGGTCATTCCGTTGAGGCAGAACCATTTTCCGAAGTACAACTCGAGATATATAAAAACGGAGGTTTATTCTAATGGGAAGAACATTTGTAGAAAAGATATTTAATGCTCCTGTGGGAAGCATAGTTTTCAGCACTCCTGATTTAGTGCTGACTCACGATAATACTGCCAGTATTTTCAAAACTTTTGAGAAGATGGGCGGTGAAAAAGTTGCCAAACCTGATCAGATGTTGGTTGTTTTGGATCATAATGCTCCGCCCACATCTGCTAAGCTGGCTAACCAGTACCAGGCGATCAGGGATATTGTAAAGGATCAGGGTATCAGGAAGTTTTATGATGCAGGTAAGGGAATATGTCATCAGATTATGTCCTATCATGCAAGGCCGGGGATGGTTATTGTGGGGAGTGATTCCCATACATGCACGGCAGGGGCTTTTAATGCTTTTGCGGCGGGTATAGACCGGACTGAGTCGGCCGGGATATGGAAGAAGGGGGAGACATGGTTTAGAGTTCCTGAAAGCATTAAGATCACTCTCGAAGGAAAACTTCCTGATGGTGTGTTTGCCAAAGATTTATCTCTCTACATCATTGGGAAGATTGGCTCGGCAGGCGCAAACTATATGTCTATTGAATACCATGGTCCCGGTGTTGAAAATTTAAATATTTCGGATAGGATGACTCTGGCTAATCTTGCTTCGGAGATGGGGGCAAAAAATGCAGTTTTCCCTCCTGACGTTGTATTGAAAGAGTTCTTTGACGAGGAGGTGATAGGAGTATGGTCGGATAGTGATGCAAAATATGCTATGGAGATGCATATCAAGCTGAATGAGTTATGCCCCTTGGTGGCAGCACCGCATCATGTTGATAATGTGAAGGCTTTGTCGGAGGTAGCAGGTACCGAAGTGCAGCAAGGCTTGATCGGAACGTGTACAAATGGCCGCTTGGAGGACCTTCGGATAGCGGCTAAATATCTCAATGGGAAGAAAATTAAGCCTGGTTTTCAGCTCCTTGTCATACCCGCATCAGTTCTGATTTATCAGCAGGCTATGAAGGAAGGACTTATCAATAAGTTGATAGAATCCGGGGCGACAATATTGAGCTCCTCATGTGGCCCTTGTCTGGGTACCGGTCAGGGTATACCGGCTGATGACGTAACTGTGATATCAACGGCCAACAGAAATTTCAAAGGCAGGATGGGTAATCCAGCGTCCAGGATTTATCTCGCTTCTCCTGCTACTGTAGCTGCATCGGCTATTGAAGGGAAAATTACTGATCCAAGGATAATTGCAGGCTCGGAAGTTTTCGAAAGCAGTCGGCCTGAGAGCACTGTTCCTGAAATAAATGAAGGGGAGAGCAGGAAGAGTGGAGGAGTATGGAATTACGCTGATTTGCATAATTTAAACACCGACCAGATGTTTGCCGGAAACCTCACTTACTCTGTTTTAAGCTCTGATGGAGAGGCGATAATGCCTCATCTTTTTGCCGGCTGCGACTCTTCATTCAGTCGGGATGTAGAAGCCGGTGATATAATAATTGGAGGGGCTAATTTTGGATGTGGAAGCTCGAGGGAGCATCCCTCAGTTGGCCTTGCCTATGCCGGAGTGAAAGCTGTCATTGTTAAGTCGACCAACAGGATATTTTACCGGTCGGCAATTAACCAGGGTCTTCCACTTATTGTTCATCCCGAGGTTGTGGAGGCTTACCATCAGGGTGATAAGCTGGATGTTGACCTGGCAAAAGGTGAGATCACGCTCAATGCTAAGGTATTTAAGTTTGAGCCCTTGCCACAAAAGTTGATGGAGATTCTTGATAAGAAAGGTTTGGTTAATTGGATCAAGGGGAAGGACTAATTGTTAATTGTAAATGGTTAATGGTTAATAGCCTTCAGCTTCAGCTGGTGGATAATAGAGATACAACATAATAGGGGTTTTAGGCCAAAGTTAAAATTTGTTATTTTTGTAGATTAATTTATATCCTGATGTTAAACAAAGGCACTAAGCTCGTACTTTTTTCTCTCCTCCTGATTTGCTGTATTGGTGTTGGTCAATCTCAGGAAACAGAAAGGGTGCTTGTTTACAGGGTTCAGTTTGCAGCCAGTAAAACTTTCATCCAGCCCTCATATTTTCATAAGAAATTCAATCTTGAAGATTCGGTAAATTATTTTGAGAAGGATGGTTATTACAAGTACTATGTTGGTGATTTTGATACTGAAGGTGAGGCACTTGCCTATTTCCACAAGACAGGTGATGTAGGGTACGTTATATCTGTGGTTGTTGACAAGGTTCTTGAGGTTCAACAGGACACTGTTCAGGCGGTAAGTCATGAAGACAGTTCCTTGGTGGAAGTTGAGAAGCCAGGCGCAACTAGCTCATTTGTTGAGCAAGAAGAAGGGGATATTAATGAATCAGGTTTGACAGGCTTGCAGGTTATACTACTCATTTGTGCCATTTCTTTTCTGCTGGTTTTATTGATTATTTGGTTTGTGTCAAAAAGGAAGCGGAATAAATCTAATATTGATATTTCTGAATTTAAGGAGGAGGATGATGTTGATGAAGAAGTTGATAAGTTTGAAGTTGAGTCCGAAGTTAAGTCTGGAGAAGAATTTGAATTAGAGACTGAAGTTAAGTCTGAAGAAGAATTTGAATTAGAGTCAGAAGTTAGGTCTGGAGTTGAATCTGAAGTAGAGCTCACCAAACAAGCGAGTGTTTTTTCCGTCTTAGAAAATGATGAGCAGGATTTATCCGGATGGGATCAATTGAGGATGCTGGAAATGGTTAAAGAGGGGAAAGTTGATCCTCCTGATTTTTCTCGCTGGCTCAATTCTGATAATTCCACAATAGTAGCCTATTGTTTAAGGATGATTCGTTTTCTCAAGCAAGAGGGAGCCTATAAACCGGTTTCCAGCTTACTACACCACAAGAAAGACGAGATAAGGGCAGAAGCGATTGTGACTCTGGGTATGTTAGGCAATAGGGATGTATTGGTGTTGTTCAGGGATAAGTTCGACAAGGAGACTTACACCAATCGCATGTTGATTTTAAGATCAATGGCACGAATCCCTGATTCATCGAATATTGACTTTCTAAAGGATTTACTTCGGGTGTCGGGCAATTTGCAAGTAGAAGCTGCTCATGCACTCTCGGCCATTGAATCTGTTGGTATTGAAGGTGTTGAGAGCACATTAAAGGATCTAGGGATAAGCTCAGAAATAATTGCTCGTCATATCCTGATTAATAAATTGTAGATTTCTTTTTTAATTCCTAGCTTTGCCCTCCGTTAAAAACGGTCTCGTAGCTCAGTGGATAGAGCAGCAGCCTTCTAAGCTGCGGGTCGAAGGTTCGAATCCTTCCGGGATCACCAGGCTCTCTGAATCACTCAGGGGGCTTTTTTTATAAGCCAGTGATAGAGCGACTTACAGAAGGTTGTGAAAATCCTTAAAGCGAAAAATAATGGAAAATGTAGTGCCGAATGTAGTGCCGGAAAAAATTCCTTCAATACACATCACATTATCAACTAATAAAGCTGACAGGGAGGGTAGGGAGATAGTGTACCTTGTTTTGTATGTGAGTCGGAAGAAAGTCTTGTTTAACACTGGCGTTAAAGTTGAACCTGATTTGTGGGATCATAAGGCAAAAAAAATAAGGAAAGAACATCCTAATGCAAGCGATTTCAACCTGATTATAAAAAATGCAGAATCACGGTTGA
>CAYUNU010000091.1:0-1014 GCA_964446195.1 uncultured Porphyromonadaceae bacterium
GGCAAGTGCCAGAGAGCCAAGATAGTTACCATCTGCTTCAGTGTAGACAGAAAGGCTGATATTTTATTTCATTTCCTGATGGAATAGGAGGAAGCTGATGGCTATTATCAGGAAATAAAATCGAAGGATTGTTATTGTTCTTCAGGTCCAAGCTGACAGTCATCTCCTCAGCCAGGTTTCTCCCACTATTAGCTAATAGAAGATCAACAATAAGCTCAGTGTCATGATTGTTATCACTAATGAGGGTAGTATAGTGTGCACTTTTAATATGAACTTTTGGCAGAGCAAAAAGTTCAATTTTACGAGTTATTCCTCCCAAGGAATGGGCTGCATATTGTGTAGCGGAAGCAAGGGTATCTGCCAGGGACTCGTTTTGAACGCCAATAATTACAGTATTCTTTTTTCCTGGTTTAATAAGATCAGTTAAATTCAGCTGAAAGGGGGTAAATCCACCCTCATGGCTCCCGGCATATTTTCCGTTCACATATACTTTAGCCAAACTATAAATGCCGTCGCATTTCACTTGAATAAGATGGTCTTTCCATGAATCGGGAACCAGGATCTCCTTATAATATGCTGCCATAGTATTAGGCTTCACATCAAAGCCCTGCATCACCCATTCACCCGGGACCTGTATCTCGTCCCAATTTACATTTTTCTTTTTAGGCGATTTCCAGAATTCTGCAGGTGGTTCAACTAAGAATTGCCACTTCCCGTTCAAAGAAACGATGGGAGTATCGGTATTACCAACATAAGAAGGTTTGGGAGAAAAATCAGGGATAGCACTGATTTCCTGAGCATAACCATTATAAAGGGTTAGAGTAATCAGTATTGCAAGTAGCAGAAGGATATGCTTATAAAAATTTACGGATTTCATGTTTTTAAAATTTGTTATTAATTTAAAGATGTGGCCTTTACATTTCGCAATTCCTTATTTAGTCCTTGTTTTCATGGATGTGTAAATATCGTAAAAGAGCATGACAAAGCAAGGTTTATTCCACTGATCTATACCAT
>CAYUNU010000091.1:1024-10668 GCA_964446195.1 uncultured Porphyromonadaceae bacterium
GGATATACTTATAAATGTTTGCTGATTTCATGTATTTTAAACTTATTATTAACTTGAATTTCTGGCCTTTATGTCATTATCCCTTATTTGGCCCTTGGTATTATGGATGTGTAAATATCGCAAAAGAGCATGACAAAGCAAGGTTTATTTCACTGATCTATACCATGTGATTTATTGCAATAAATCAATACATTTGCCGAAACCTTAAAGTTTATGAAAAAATTTTGGCTAATTTTTATACCCGGGTTAATAGTGGGAGCCGGGGTAATACTAGGAGGAGGCAAAGCGATAGAAGCGACCTCGAGTGATGAGTTTTGCATTTCCTGTCACATCCATCCTGATGCTGATAATTCCTGGAAGAAATCTATACATGCCATTACTCGTTCGGGTGTTAAAGTTCATTGTGTTGAGTGTCATTTACCTGTAAAAGGGGAAGGATACCTGCCTCAGAAAGTCAAGACTGGGATTCGGGATCTTTACGGCAAGCTTTTCAAGGACTCGGCTGAGTTTAATTGGGAGGAAAAATCCAGGCTGGAGCATGCTGTTAATCATACTTATGAGTCGGCTTGTTTAAAATGCCACCAAAATTTGTTTCCTGCTGAGCTCACAAAAAAGGGTTCAGATGCTCATCTATATTACAAGCAGCAGGTAGAGAAGGATATTGACATCAGGTGTATCAACTGTCATTTGAATGCTGGTCATTATGATCCAAATTTCACTCATGATCACAATACTGGGTTTGGGACTGTATCGTCGGAGCCCAAAGAAGTTTTCACGACACCAACAGAAGTGAGCGATCATCAGTCTTATGTTGAGTATATTCCTGGTTCATCTGTCAGTTTTTCTATGTCGGCAATTCCAGGCGGGTCCTTTGTTATGGGCAGTCCCGAAAAAAACAAATACCATGAAACTGATGAAGGTCCACAGGTAAAAGTTGAGCTCAGATCATTTTTCATGGGTGTTGCTGAAGTAAGTTGGGATGAATACATGGCTTTTTATTCACAAACGGCAGGTGAAGGGAGAAGCACTGATTTAGATAAGGTTGCATCGGAAGGTGATCTGGATGCTATTTCGGGAGCTACTCCGCCTTATGGTCAGCCGGACCAGGGATGGGGAAAAGGAGAGCGGCCGGCTATATCGATAAGTTATCATGCTGCTGAGACTTACTGTAGGTGGCTGTCGCAGGTTACTGGCAAGACCTATCGTCTTCCAACGGAAGCTGAATGGGAATATGCTGCGCGAGCGGGCACTGAGAGCGACTATTTTTTCGATGGAGAAGTAAAAGATTATCTTAAAACAGGTTTTTTGTCCTCAAAAAGGGATACAGCCATTATAAACAGCTATGTTGTTTACTCTGAAAATAGCAAATCCAAGACGCAAGAGCCCTCATTTGTTCAAGCCAATCCTTTCG
Source organism: uncultured Porphyromonadaceae bacterium (assembly GCA_964446195.1). Taxonomy (GTDB): domain Bacteria; phylum Bacteroidota; class Bacteroidia; order Bacteroidales; family UBA12481; genus JAUVKA01. Next base: position 2,436 of record CAYUNU010000091.1, read on the forward strand.
GTTTAAAAAACATGCTTGGTAACGTTGCTGAATTCTGCTCCGATTGGTATTCACCTGAAGCATATTCTTTATATACCAAAGGAGAAGTCTCTAATCCTACCGGGCCGGTCCAAGGAGAGGAGCATGTTGTTAGAGGTGGCAGTTTCAAAGACCTGCCGGATAATCTGCGATGTGCTGACCGTGACTACTCAAGAACTGTTGACTGGCTAAAGACTGACCCCCAGAGTCCGAAAAGTAAATGGTGGTATTCAGACTGTATTCACGTTGGTTTCAGGATTGTTTGCGAATTTGATAAAAAAACAGGAAATTTAGCATTCGAATAAATCAGCTATAATTAACATAAAATAACTATAAACCTATAACCGATGAAAAACAAATCCACGCTTTCAAGAAGAAATTTTTTGAACCGTTCCGCACTTGCCGGAACTGTAGGAGTAATTGCTGGCCCAAGTCTTTTAAGTTCATGTGCTCAGAATGAAGTAAAAGATGTAGAATATAATCTCTGTTCATTTCTTGATCAGGCACCAGATGGACCTGAGCTGAAAGCTGGTCTTATTGGTTGTGGTGGAAGGGGCAGAGGAGCCATGCAGAACTTTTTAGATGCTGGGCCGAACCTTAAGATAGTAGCCTTTGCAGATGTCATTGATGAGCGTCTTGTTGAGGCCAACAAAGTTCTTAAAGAGAAAACCGGCGAAATTGTTCCGGAAGAGAAATGTTTTCTTGGTTTTGATGCCTATGAGAAGCTTATTGGTTCAGGAGTTGACATTGTGCTTATTGCCACTCCTCCACATTTCCGTCCCATCCATTTTGAGGCTGCTGTTCAGGCCAGAAAGCATGTTTTCATGGAGAAGCCTGTAGCTGTTGACCCTCAGGGGGCCAGGTCTATTATTGCCACCGGAGAAAAAGCCAAAGCCATGGAGCTGTCGGTTGTTGCTGGAACCCAGAGAAGGCATCAGCGGGAATATGTTGACATATACAAGAAAGTAGCCGGTGGAATGATTGGAACCTTGACCGGTGGTAATGTTTACTGGAATGGAGGCAAGCTATGGCACAGGGATCCTAATCCTGCATGGAATGAGATGGAATATATGATCCGTAACTGGGTTAACTGGATTTGGTTATCCGGTGATCATATTGTTGAGCAGCATGTTCACAATCTTGACGTTGCCAACTGGTTTTTTGGCACCCATCCTGTTAAAGCTTTAGGATTTGGTTCACGTCAGAGAAGGGTCACCGGAGATCAGTTTGACAATTTCAGTGTTGACTTTGTTTTTGAAGACGGTCGTCATTTGCATAGTATGTGTCGCCAGATTAATGGCACCGACGGTGGTGTTTACGAGCGACTCCAAGGTCAGAATGGGTCGACAGATTGCAGAACTTCGATAGTTGATTTGGAAGGAAACTCTCTTTACGAATATGAATTTCCGGTTGATGCAGAAGGCAAAAAGATTGGTTCTAAGCCTTATGTTCAGGAGCATATAGATCTTGTTAATGCTATCAGGACCAACACACCAATCAATGAAGCAGAGAATGTTGGAACATCAACCATGATTGCTATCATGGGAAGAATCTCCTCGTACACAGGCAAGGAAACAACCTGGGATGAGATGATGAACTCTGATCTTAAACTGGGGCCAAAGGTTTACGCTATGGGACCTGTTGATGTTGATAAGGCTGTTCCGGTTGCGGGTGAAGCATGGAATCCGAAGGCCTAACTAAGGCATAAGACTTAAATATTTATGATTATAGGCTGGACTTTTGGTCCGGCCTTAACTTATATTTTTTTACAATGGCAAAATTATCTGAGAATTCGAACCGTAGGGAATTTCTTAAAAAATCGGCTATGGCGACGGCTGGGTTGATTGCTGCTCCTACTATTTCAATGGCGGCTAGTAAGGATAAAAAAAATAAAGATGAGGAAGTGGCTCCCGGTCCTTTCAAACTTAAGTACGCACCAGGCCTTGGTATGTTCAGGGCTTCAGCAGGAGATGATCCCATTGATAACATTAAGTTCTGCCATGATCAGGGCTTTAGGGCTGTTTTCGACAATGGGCTTATGGGCAAAACGCCTGAGCTTCAGGAGAGGATAGCCTATGAGCTTGAGCTTCGTCAGATGGATCTTGGACCATTTGTTTTGTATGCTGATTTTGGTGTTAAATCCTTTGTCACCAATGATGGCGAAATGCGCAAGATGCTTATTGACAAGATGAAAGAAGGAGTTGAGGTAGCTAAGAGAACAGGGGCTAAGTGGGCTCTTGTTGTGCCCGGGAAATATGATGAAAAGCTGCATTGGGATTATCAGACAGCCAATGTTATTGAGAATTTAAAGTATTGTGCAGAGATATTTGAGACGGCTGGATTGACCATGGTTCTTGAGCCACTTAATACCTTAAAGGATCATCCCGGTTTGTTTTTAACTGGTATTCCTCAAGCTTATATGATTTGTCGTGCGGTTAACAGTCCATCTGTTAAGATTGTGGATGACCTTTACCATCAGCAGATTACTGAAGGGAATCTCATGCCAAACTTAATATATGCTTATGATGAGATTGGAGCCTTCCATTTGGGAGACAATCCTGGTAGGAAAGAGCCGACATCAGGAGAGATCAATTATAAGAATATCTTCAAGCATTTATATGACAGAGGGTATGACGGTGTTTTGTGCATGGAACATGGTAAAACCTTAGGAGGCAAGGAAGGGGATGAGAAAGTTATTTCCGCCTACAGGGAATGTGATTCTTTCTAATCTCTTATCAGTTTTCTTTTTTCACCGGGGCTCATTCCGTAATAATCCTTAAAGACCTTACAGAAATATTGCTGGGTTGAATATCCGCAACGGTAGGCTATATCCGTCAATCTAAGGCTTTTGTCCTTTATTAATTCACTAGCAAGCTTCATTCTAAGCTGGTGCTTATAGTCGACCAGTTGCATACCAGTTTGATTCAGAAACAATTTTCTAAGATACCGATCTGAAATACCACAATGTTCTGCCACAAGCTCCACTCCCGGATCATCCAGGAAATTATTGTGAATATACTGTAGAGCTTTAACGACGTGTTTATCTGTCCTTTCCAGAAAGACATCCTTTTCCTCCTTCAATCTTCGGCTAAGATGAATGAACAACTCATAAAAATATAGTTTTGCCAGAGAGGATGAGGACCCCATAGGTTTTTCCAGTTCATAAATAAGCCTTTCCATATTATCATTGATTTTATCATTTCCCGAAATTTTCAGGAAGCGGCCTGTTTTATGAAGAAGGCTATACAGGAAAAGCAGGTTGTCATCCGGATTTTCCTTGAACTCCAGGACTGAAAGGTTATTAATTCTAAACTCCAATTGCACCAGTCCGCATCCTTTTGGGTCGTTAGTAGAGAAAGAGTGCCAGGCATTGGGGTAGATCACCATAGCTTCACCTTTTGAGAAAGCATATGTTTCATTTCCAAATTTCATCAGGCAACTACCTTTTTTCACATATCCAATCTCTATATGATCGTGGGAGTGAGTACTGTAGGAATAGCCATTCTGAACCTTTAAGTATCTAAATTTCAATACTGAAAACCCAAAATCATACTTGAACATTGACTCAATTACATCACCTGACATTACAAAGCGGTTTAAGTATGCTAATTTACAAATATCGGAACAATAATTGATATGATTTTGAAAAAAATCCAGGTGTTCTCCTCCAAAATAAAGTAATTTTAATTTGGATACTGAGGAATCATTTCTACTTTTGATGCCTGAATAAGGAAATGAAGAACTGGAACAGCGCATATTACTTTTACTTTTTTACGCAAATTAGGCGGGAACGGTAGGAGTATATAAAAATATTCATTCACTAATCCCGCTTAACAGGCGGGATTTTTTTTTGTATGGAACGGGAAAAACAATTAAGAGTAGCAATTCAGGGTGGAGCGGGATCTTTTCATGATCAGGCGGCGCATGAATTTTTCGAAAACAGGGATTTGGATTTGGTTTGTTGTGACACTTTCGACGATCTTTTTGACAGGGTTAACAGCAAGGAGGCTGAGTTAGCAGTAATGGCGATAGAGAACACTGTTGCCGGTTCATTGCTTCCTAACTACGCATTGCTAAGGGAGTCGGGGTTTTCGATAATTGGCGAAATCTATATTCGTGTTAGTCAGCACCTTATGTCATTGCCGGGGAGTAAAATCAAAGACATCAATGAAGTTTACTCTCATTACATGGCTATAGCTCAGACAAGGAGTTTTTTCAAGCAGCATCCACATATTAAGTTGATTGAATCTGCCGATACAGCTCTAAGCGCCAAGAAAGTCAGGGATGAAAACTTATCCACTGGTGGGGCTATTGCGGGCAGGATGGCTGCTGAATTATACGGTTTAGAAATTCTGGCAGAAGAAATTGAAACGAATAAGAAAAACTTCACAAGATTTCTGGTTTTATACAAGCCTAATGGGAAGCCGCAATTTCAGCAAGAGAATCCCAATAAATCTTCATTATCTTTTGCTGTCCCGCATAAGACAGGAAGTTTATCCCAGGTATTATCTATTTTTTCCTTTTATGATTTGAATCTCACGAAGATTCAATCAATACCGATTCTGGGGCAGGAGTTCAGGTATCATTTTCTGGTTGATCTAACTTTTAATGATTTTGAAAGATACAATCAATCATTCGAGGCAATCAGGCCTTTGACGGTTGACTTAAACAAGTTGGGCGAATACTGCCAGGGAAAAAGATTATAAAAATTATGGCTGATATAAAACCTGCAAAAAGGATCGAAAGAGTTGAGGAGTATTACTTTTCCAAAAAGCTCAAAGAGATAAGGGACATGAATGAGAGAGGACTGGATGTCATCAATCTTGGTATTGGCAGTCCGGATCTACCTCCATCCAAGGAAGTTATTGAAACTCTCAACAGTCATTCCCAAATTTCCGACAATCATGGATATCAATCCTACACGGGCATACCTGAGCTGAGAAATGCTTTTGCCACGTGGTATAAAAAATTTTACGGAATAGAATTGGATCCGGCGACAGAGATATTACCATTAATGGGATCTAAGGAAGGCATAATGCATATCTCCATGGCCTTTCTCAACCCCGGAGATATTGTTTTGGTGCCTAACCCCGGTTATCCTGCTTACAGATCGGCGAGTGAGCTGGTTGGCGCTAAGGTTCAGGAATATTCCTTGCTTGAGGAGAATTCCTGGATTCCTGATGTTGACGCTTTGGAGGATGAGCTTAAGGAAGGCACAAAGTTAATGTGGATTAATTACCCCAACATGCCTACCGGTCAGCCGGGCAATCCCGAATTATTCACCAAGCTCATTGACTTTGCCAACAAGCATAACATCCTGATTATAAACGACAATCCTTATAGTTTTATTTTAAACGACAGTCCGTCCAGTTTACTTGCCATTGAAGGGGCTAAGGATGTGATGATTGAGCTTAACAGTTTGAGTAAATCTCACAATATGGCAGGTTGGAGGATCGGGATGGCTGCCGGTAAATCAGAATTTATACAATACATACTGAGGGTAAAGAGCAATATGGATTCAGGGATGTTCAAGCCCCTTCAGTTAGCTGCTGCAAAGGCTTTAGAAGCTGATATGGCGTGGCATCAGGAGCAGAATAAGATATACAGCATCAGGCGGGATAAGATCAGGAAAATATTTGATCTTTTGAATTGCGAATATGATGTTAATCAGACTGGTTTATTTATCTGGGCGCGAATTCCGAGGGGAAAGAAATCAGGGAAGGATTTCGCAGAGGAGATATTACAAGGATCAAGGGTTTTCATTGCGCCCGGGTTTATTTTTGGCTCCAATGGGAAGGATTACATACGGGCGAGTTTATGTCAGCCACTTGAAATAATTGATGAGGCTGAAAAAAGGATAAGAGAAAATCAGGAAAAATTATTTTAGAATACATAAATTAGATAAATGACTGTTACGATAATAGGCTTAGGTTTGATAGGGGGATCGCTAGCGCTTGACTTAAAGGCGAGGCGTTTTTCCGACCGCATCATTGGTGTAGATAAGAACAAGGAACACCGTGAGGTTGCAATGGAGAGGGGCTTAGTTGATGAGATAATGACTCTGCACTCTGGTATTAATCAGGCTGATATAATTGTTCTGGCTATACCTGTTGATGCTATCAAGCATGTTTTACCCACAATACTGGACTATTGCACTCATCAGGTTGTTACAGATATGGGATCCTCCAAGTTAGAGATTATAAATTCGGTTAAGAATCATCGTAACCGGTCAAATTATGTTCCTTTTCACCCTATGGCGGGAACAGAATTTTCGGGTCCACAAGCGGCTTTGACAGGTCTGTTTGCAAAAAAAGTAGGTATTATATGTGACATGGCAGACATCAGTCCAAAAGCTCTTGAAACGGCGACTAAGATGTTTATGGCACTAAATATGAGGCTGATATTCATGAATTCCACGGAGCATGATCTCCATGCTGCCTATGTATCACATATATCTCATCTCACATCCTTTGCTTTGGCGCTAACTGTTTTGGATAAGGAGAAGGATACTCAAAGCATTTTCAACCTTGCCAGTGGGGGTTTTAGCAGTACAGTGAGGTTAGCGGCAAGTTCTTCGGAAATGTGGGTACCAGTTTTTCAACAAAACAAGGAGAATGTGGTTAAAGTAATGGATACTTACATTGAGAACATGAAGTTATTGAAAGACAGCATTGAAGCTGATGACGGACAGGCTGTTGAACGATTAATAAAAAAAGCAAATAAGATACAAACGACTCTAAATCAACAATAATGAACAATATTACTATCGCCCCATTATCGGCTTGGGGACTAAAGCCTGATCGTCCTTTACTGATATCCGGACCATGCTCTGCAGAAACAGAAGAACAGGTAATGGAAACTGCGCGACAGTTAAAAGGTACTCAAACCCAGATTTTTCGGGCGGGCGTATGGAAGCCCCGAACGCGTCCAAACACCTTTGAGGGCATTGGCGTTGAAGCTCTGAAGTGGTTAAAAAGAGTTAAAGAGGAGACTGGTTTTATCACAACCACGGAGGTGGCCAATGCTCAGCATACTTACGAAGCTTTAAAATATGGGGTAGATATCCTTTGGATTGGTGCCAGAACAACCGTTAATCCATTTACTGTTCAGGAGATTGCCAATGCTTTGGAAGGAGTAGATATTCCAGTAATGGTTAAGAATCCTATTAATCCTGATGTAGAATTATGGTGCGGGGCCCTTGAGCGATTGGCCAAGGTTGGTATTACTCGGCTAGCAGCTATTCACAGGGGCTTTTCCAGTTATGGTGAGACACATTACCGGAACGCTCCAAACTGGCAGTTAGCTATTGAGATGAAACGCAGGCAACCCAGTCTGCCAATGATTTGCGATCCCAGTCACATAGCCGGCAGGGCGGATCTTTTAAAAGAAATATCACAGAGGGCTATGGACCTTAACTTTGAAGGATTGATGATTGAATCACATATCAACCCCAAGGAGGCCTGGTCGGATGCTAAACAGCAGATTACTCCGAAAGAAGTTGGGGAGTTGGTTGGCAATCTTACACTGAGAAGGATGGATCCCGGCAGTAATGGATTCCTTCACCAGTTGGAAGGATTGAGATCAGAAATTGACCGTTTGGACAATGAGCTCATGACTGTTCTTGATAATAGGATGAAAGTAGTTGAGAAAATTGGTCAATGCAAAAAGGACAATAATGTCACTATATTGCAATCCAGTCGTTGGGACAAAGTAATCAAGCAAAGCACTGCGGCTGCCAAAGAAAAGGGTATGTCGGAAGAATTCACGATGAAGATTTTTTCGGCCATACATCAGGAATCTATTAATAAGCAGACTGAGATCATGAATGACTAGCTTGTTTTGTAATTTAGCTGAGAATGGGTACAAGAACAATACATAGCTCGACGATTATTGGGGAGATCAATGCACCTTCGTCCAAGAGTTATGCTCAGAGGGCTCTGGCGGCAGCACTCATGGCTAAAGGCACAACGATTCTGCGTAATCCAAGTCGCTCGGATGATGTTTTAGCTGCCACGGATGTTATCATGAGTCTTGGTGCCAGTGTAGAGGACTTTGAAGACAGGTTGATTATTCACGGAGGGATGTCACCGGTTCGGTCGACGCTTGATTTTGGTGAGGCCGGGCTTGGGATCAGGCTCTTTTCAGCTATTGCGGCATTACAGCCCTACCCTATTTATTTAACGGGATCAGGATCATTAAAGAGCCGACCCATGCA
>CAYUNU010000092.1:0-10602 GCA_964446195.1 uncultured Porphyromonadaceae bacterium
AATATTGGTTTCGACTAAAGACAAAAGGCTTTTTGGAGTAGTATTTATGGATGCAAAAGGAACTGTATTGCGAAAGCAATTTTTCGAAGATTATATTGATTTATCAGGCATAGCTTTCCCGGGTAAAATTGTGGAGATTGGATATAGCCAGGAAGGTCAAAGCTATCAAATTTCAAATTTCAGAAATCTTAAGTTAAATGAACTGGAAAATAATTCTAGCTATAACTATGTTCTGCCTGACGGCTCCAGCCATTAGTCAGAATATTATTAACCAAGACATTGAAAAACTCAGCTCAGGGTTTAAGCAGGAAGTTAAGAATTCCAAGGCTAGCTACCCTATTGATTACAAGAACGAATTAAGACTCATTTTCTCAGCATCCTATCATTTTTACAAATCTTTTATTTCATCGCAAGATGCCAACAAATGTGCCTTTCATCCCAGCTGTTCAACATATGCTTTTGAAACTATTAAGACGAATGGCATACTAGGAGTATTCGATGCTTTTGACCGTTTAACCCGTTGCAATGGATTCTCCTCAAGCAAATACACTAAACACACTGACGCACAGCACTTTTATGACCCAGTTAAGAAAATTCATTAAAATATTTATCATATTAGCCAGTATTGCGATCCATGGAAATTGTCAAAATCTCTATGATCTGGAACACTCAAAACAATATGCCGAATTTCTTTTTCAAAGCCAGCAATATAAACTTGCTTCGATGGAATTTGAGCGACTTGTGTTTATGGAACCTCACAGCAGTATATTTCAACAGAAACTCCTAAAGTCCTATAGAAAATCAGATCAGGTAAGTCAGGGTTTAATCAGGATAAAAGAATGGTATCCAAAAAATATCCCTGATACTGCTCTATACAGGGAATACGCTAAACTGAGTTTATTGGATAATAGATTTAATGATTTACTTTCCTCCTTAAACTCCCCGGCACCAATAGCTCTGTCAGAAAAAAATTACTACCAGCTATCAGCCATACTTCTTAAAAGGAATTGGGCGGGCGCAGAGAACTTTATCACTAATAGTATTAATTCTACCTGGCCGGGGTTTACTGATCTTTGTGATCTACATAAACAGCAGGCAGATATCACATACAGAAAGCCAGGTTTAGCGCTTGCCATGTCGGCTGTAGTGCCTGGATTAGGGAAGATATATTCTAAGGACTGGAAAGATGGATTGATATCCTTTCTTTTTGTTGCAACAAATGCTTTTCAGGCGTACCGCGGATTCTCTAAAAATGGCATAAACAGCGCTTATGGTTGGATTTTTGGAGGTATGTCACTGGGGTTTTATGCAGGAAATCTTTTTGGCTCTTGGAAATCAGCAAAAGATTATAATTTCAGATCAGAAGATGCTATATACCATGAGATTCAGAACACTATTTATAGCCGTTTTTAGCCTGGTCTCCTTCACCAGCTCTTACTCACAAGGGCTTGAAAAGACTATTGATCTGGGCAACAGGCATTTTGAATCTGGTCAGATTGCAGAAGCCTTATACACTTATCAAAGAGCTGTTTTCTACTCTTCATCGGTTACCAATGCTAAGCTTCTTTTAAAAATTGCAGAATGTTTTCAAAGCTTGGGTGACTTTGATAACTCCATAGAATATTTTGATCATGCTTATTATTCAGAATCTTCGGATATTATCAAAACAGAGATACTATTTAAAAAAGCCAATGCATTTATACAAACGGGCAATTATCACTTTGCCCTAATCGAAATGTTAGGTATTAGTGCTAAACCGGGTAGTATTCTTGACAGACGAAGATCTCTATACCTTGCTTCAGCTTATTATGGTTTGGAAGATTTCGATAATGCTGAATCATATTTCATCAAAAGCATCCCTCCTGATGACCAAGCCTCCGCAGTAATGATTCACTCTATTTTCAACAAAAAGGGCAATTTCTTAAGGCCAAATCCAAAAACAGCCATGTGGTTAAGTGTGTTTCTTCCAGGAACTGGACAGTTTTATTCAGGCGACTGGTCGGCAGGCATAAATTCCTTTTTATTGACTGGGTTTTTTGTAGGACTGACATTTTACCTTACACAATTATATCATCCCATTGATGCAATTCTTACGGCCTTGCCATGGTTTCAAAGATATTATCAAGGTGGGTTTGGCCAGGCTGAGAGAATCGCCGAGAATAAGCGTAACAGGAAAAGAGATATAACATATCAGAACATATTAGACATTGTAGGAGCTTCCAACAGTAATGAAAAATGATGATTAGGGCACTATTCATACTATCAGTCTTTTCGATATCATGGACCAATTCAGCATCTGCATCCAGACAGGTGTTACCTGAAGACGAGCTGGTTGTGTCTCTTTTCAACAATCTGTATTCTTTGCGTTTCCTAGACGCCAAGAGTGATCTTGCAAAAATTCGCAGAGGAAATATAGACCCAGATATGAAAGACATCTGTTTAGCAAATTTCCATTGGTGGTATATCGTTACTCTTGAAGAAAATGCCGTTCATAAAACTAAAATGCTAGCTGCTCTTGACAACATTATTGAGAGGCATAAAAACTCTTCGGAAAAGAATATTTCTCCTGATGTAGTTTTTGCGCTTGGCCATGCCTATGCCTACAAAACTCGCCTTGACATGCATGAAGGCAATTATATTAAGGGTGTGAAAAATCTAAATATCGCAGGCAAATATTTGGAAATGATACTCCCTCGAGCTGAAGAGAATATCAAATATAAATTACTTGCAGGCCTATATCACTATATTGCAGGAAGCTTATTGGAAAGATACCCGCTATTCAGGCCCCTATTTGTTTTTGCTCCAGATATTCACACTGAAAAAGGCTTAGAATATTTGACAGATTGCACACATGATCCTCATCCATTGATAAGCATTGAAGCCAGCTATTTTATTATGCGTGTTAACAATCAGGTTACTGAAAACAATAGAAAGGCTGACCAAATAGTTTGTATGTTGCTGGAAAAATTCCCCGAAAACATTTATTTTCGGTCATATAGAGTTATTATTCTTGCAGATGATGGAAGGGAGGCAGAAGCTTTGAGAGCGTACAATAAATTGTGTCGACAAAATAACTCAGGACAGTTAAGCCGGGCACAATATTCATACATTTTGGAGAATACCAGAAAGCACCTCCGAAAAAAAAAGATAAAATTTTAGTCTGTTTTTTTCCATTCTATACCTCATTCTCCATATATAATATTGTATGGATGAAAAAGGATTACTAAATAAATTTGCATTAGCGCTTGTATCAGGAGTTGGTACTAACCTGGCCCAAAACCTTATCTCTCATGTAGGGTCTGTTGATGATATTTTCACTGAAAAGCCGGTGAATCTTCAAAAGATACCTGGTATTGGACCCAATCTGACAAAAAACATTGCAGATCCGGAGATCCTCAAACGCGCCGAAAAAGAGATTCATTTTATTGATAGGAACAAAATATCCTATACTTTCTTCCAGGACAAGAATTATCCAATCAGGCTAAAGCAATGTCATGATGCCCCCATTATTCTTTTCTACAAAGGGAAACTTGATACTTTCCCAAGAAGGACGATGAGCATTATAGGAACTCGCAACCCAAGCACCAGGGGGAGGAACCTAACAAGGGACTGGGTAGAAGAAATAGGAAGCAGAGATAAGTCCATCGTAATAATTAGTGGATTAGCATATGGCATTGATATTCAAGCCCACGAAGCAGCCCTTGATTTTGGCATGAATACCTATGCCGGGCTCGGGCATGGATTTCACACCATATACCCTGCAATTCATAGGTCGACTGCCCGCCGCATTACTGAACAGGGAGCTCTTCTGACTGATTTTTTCAGTTATAGTAAAATGGATCCTAAAAATTTTATTCGTCGAAATCGTTTAATAGCAGGCTTATCGGATTTGACTCTTGTTATTGAAAGCAAAGCAAAAGGCGGAGCAATGGTAACTGCTGATATGGCAAATTCCTACAACAGGGATGTTATGGCTGTTCCTGGCAGGCCGGGAGATCTAATGTCATCAGGATGCAATAAACTTATAAAGCTTAATGAAGCAGCCTTGGTTCAATCGGTAGATGATGTTTTCTTCCTGATGAACTGGGATAAGGGCTCAAAAACGCCCAGCTCATATTTTTCCCAACCAATTATTGAACTAGACGAAAGGGAGAAACTTGTCTTTTCCCATATAGGTCCAAAACCAAGCTCAATAGATCAAATTGCGCAAAATTGCCAAATGGGTATTCCTCAAATTTCAGCTATTTTGCTTAACCTTGAATTTAAAGGTCTCATTTCAGCAAAACCCGGTAATTCATATACTCGTCAATCGTAATTTGGACCTTCGCTTTTTGAACAACTCCCTTCTTGCGAAATTCTGCCATAAAACATAAGGATAATCCTTGGTTTGTTTTAAAAATTAAATTAACATTAGGCTGTTATTTTACTTAAACCCGTTTGTTATTAAACCAATAAAAGAAATTTTAGATGGATCCACGCGTAGAAAAATTTATGGCACAAGTTATTGCCAAGAACCCTAGCGAGGTTGAGTTTCACCAAGCTGTACTGGAAGTAGCCGAATCGATTATTCCATTCATCGAAGAAAACCCAAAGTACAAGCATGCTAAAATCATGGACAGAGTTTCTGAACCTGAACGAGTTATCATGTTCAGAATCCCATGGCTCGACGACAAAGGAGAAGTTCAGGTAAACAGAGGTTTTAGAATTGAGATGAATAGTGCTATCGGCCCCTATAAAGGTGGCCTTCGCTTTCACCCAACTGTAAACCTCGGGATTTTGAAATTCCTGGCTTTCGAACAAGTGTTTAAGAATTCTCTAACTACCTTACCCATGGGAGGAGGTAAAGGAGGATCAGACTTTGACCCCAAAGGGAAATCCGACAATGAAGTTATGAGATTTTGTCAAAGTCTTATGACAGAGCTCTCCAAGCACATAGGGCCAAATACCGACGTTCCCGCTGGTGACATCGGCGTTGGGGGTCGTGAGATCGGATATCTTTTTGGTCAGTACAAAAGAATTCGCAATGAATTTACCGGTGTTCTTACCGGCAAAGCCATTGAATGGGGAGGCAGTTTAATTCGCCCTGAAGCTACAGGTTATGGTACCGTTTATTTTGCCGAAGAAATGCTTAAAACCCGCAATGATGGGATGAAGGGTAAAACAGTAACAATTTCCGGTTCAGGGAATGTTGCCCAGTATGCTTGTGAAAAAGCTAACGACTATGGAGCAAAAGTTGTTACCCTCTCTGATTCTGCTGGTTACATATACGATCCAAATGGGATTGATGCTGAAAAACTTGCATGGATAATGGACCTTAAGAATGTTCGTCGCGGTCGTATATCAGAATATGCTGATAAATTTAATTGCGAGTATCACGAAGGCCGACGACCTTGGGGAGTGAAGTGCGACGTAGCCTTACCTTGCGCAACTCAGAATGAAGTAAATGAGGAGGAAGCTAAGACCTTAGTTAAGAATGGCTGTTATGTTGTGTCTGAAGGTGCAAATATGCCTTCAACACCAGAAGCAATTGAGGTTTTCCTCGGCTCAAAGATTCTTTACGGACCAGGAAAAGCAGCTAATGCCGGTGGTGTTGCTGTATCAGGGCTTGAAATGTCTCAGAATTCTTTAAGACTATCCTGGACCAGGGAAGAAGTTGACGAGCGCCTGCACAATATCATGAAAAGTATTCATCAAACCTGTGTCAAGTACGGCAAGGAAAGTGATGGTTATACAAACTATGTAAATGGTGCTAATATTGGTGGCTTTGTTAAGATAGCTGACGCCATGATGGCTCAGGGAGTTGTATAACACCACGAGTTAAAATTATAGGGGCTTATTTTGAGCCCCATGTAGAGGCGCAAATAATTTGCGTCTCTACTTTTTTTATCTTTGGACCCGAAATTTAGATTATGAAATTTATTGATACGCATTGTCACTTATTTCTCCCTGAGTTTAACAAAGACAGGGATGAGGCTATTCAAAGAGGGCTGAAATCGGGTGTAAAAAAATTTGTTCTGCCGAATGTTGATACTTCAACAATGACCGACATGCTCTCTCTCGCTCAGGATTACCCTGCTTTCTGCTTTCCTTTGGCAGGACTTCACCCATCATCTGTCGAAGAGGACTATCAGAGTGAGCTTATTATAATTAAAAAACAGCTTACCGAGCTTAAGTTTTGGGGTATCGGTGAAATAGGCCTCGATTATTATTGGGATAAAACATTTGAGCAAGAGCAAATAGAAGCCCTAAAAATACAACTTGGCTGGGCACTAGAATTAAACCTACCTGCGATTATACACAACAGGGATAGCTTTGATGAAACGATTAAAATTGTTGAGGAAGCCGGTGGCGGTCAACTTAGAGGAATTTTCCACTGTTTTACAGGAACCACAGAGCAGGCCAAGAAAATTATTGATCTGGGATTCTCTATCGGTATAGGAGGCATACTGACCTTTAAAAATTCGGGGTTAGATCAGACAATAAAAGAAATCCCTCTGGAGCATATTGTGCTTGAAACTGACTCTCCCTATCTTGCTCCAGCCCCGAAAAGGGGTAAAAGAAATGAACCCGCATTCCTCCCTTACATAGCGAACAAACTCGCTGAAATAAAAGATCTTGACGTTCACCAAATAGCTGAGCAAACCAGCCACAATGCAAGACAGATATTTGGTATTTAGAGTAATTTTACCGACATGAAACAGAGCACGAATGCCATTCTGTTAGTATACACCGGAGGCACCATTGGGATGATTAACAACCCTGGCACCAACACTCTCGTTCCAGTAGATTTCACGGAAATTGAAAACCAGTTACCTGAAATCAAAAGATTTGATTTCAGAATTGATTCACATACCTTTCATCCTGCCATTGATTCGTCTGATGCAGATCCGGCTTTTTGGGCTGAGCTGGCCGACATAATTAAATTAAAATATCAGGAATATGATGGTTTCGTAATTCTTCATGGCACCGACACAATGGCATATAGTGCATCGGCCTTGAGTTTCATGCTTGAAAATCTCGCTAAACCTGTAATTTTCACGGGATCTCAGCTTCCCATAGGAGTTTTAAGAACTGACGGGAAGGAGAATCTAATAACTGCAATTGAGATTGCAGCCGACAAGAAAGACGGAAAGCCCATTGTTCCAGAAGTTTGCATCTTCTTCCAAAACCATCTTTTTAGAGGCAACCGGACTACCAAGTTTAACGCCGAATTCTTCAACGCATTTAAATCATTTAATTATCCATCCCTGGCTGAAACAGGGATTTCAATAAAATATAATTTCCCGGCAATACTTCATTCTGATTCTACAAAAGCCTTATCCATTAGCAAATCTATGGACAGGAGAGTGGGAATCATCAAATTATTCCCCGGGATGACAGAAAATTGGATAAAATCATCTTTAAATACCCCCAACACTAAAGCTTTCATCATTGAAACATATGGCACAGGTAATGCTGTAACAAGTAATTGGTTCATGGAGCAAATAGAAGAGGCAATCAATCGCGGCCAGCTGATTATCAACGTAACACAATGCCACGCAGGCAGTGTTAATCCCGGCATTTATGAATCGAGTCGACGCCTTCATGAATTAGGTGTCATTAACGGACGGGATATGACTACTGAAACTGCAGTTACTAAGTTGATGTTTCTGCTCGGGAAAGGCCATGAAATCGATGAAATTAGAATATTATTAAATAAGGCCTTACATGGGGAAATTACTATTTAAGATACTGCTCGGTTTGATTTTTTTTTGTAATTTGCGCCGAGATTTTGGAGAGGTGGCCGAGTGGTTTAAGGCGCACGCCTGGAAAGCGTGTGTACCGGAAACGGTATCGAGGGTTCGAATCCCTCTCTCTCCGCTGACTCAAGAAATAATTAACAAGTAATTAATCGAAAACAAACGTAGACAAGAGTATTAACTAATTGAATTAATGTCATGAAAAAAATTTTTGCTTTGATAGCTGTACTTGGAATGCTTTCATTGGGAGCTTCGTTCAACGGAGTGATGGCTCAGGAAGAACCAACCACTCCTGCTGACACAACGGCGGTAGATACTACGGTAGTGGATACTGTAGTTATGGAAGAGGCTGAGAGTACTATAGCTGATGAACCAGAGGATCAAACTATGCACCAGATCCTCAAACAGAAATTCATTGAAGGAAATGCTGGATTTATGGGTATTGTTATCCTAGCCCTTGTTATGGGTCTGGCAGTCTCCATTGAAAGAATCATTTACCTTAGTTTAGCCACAACAAACACCAAAAAGCTTCTTGCAAAAATTGAAAGCGCCTTGGATGATGGTGGTGTTGAAGCGGCCAAAGATATTTGCCGCAACACTCGTGGACCGGTAGCAAGTATCTTCTACCAGGGACTTGACAGGTATGATGAAGGGCTAGAAAATGTTGAAAAATCAATCATTGCTTATGGTAGTGTTCAGATGGGTCTCCTTGAAAAAGGACTAACATGGATCTCACTATTTATTTCTATTGCACCTATGCTTGGTTTTATGGGTACAGTAATTGGTATGATTGGAGCATTCGACGCTATCCAATCTGCTGGTGAAATTTCAGCGACATTGGTTGCAGGAGGTATCAAAGTAGCACTTATCACAACCGTTACCGGTTTGATTGTAGCAATGATTCTCCAGTTATTCTACAACTATTGCCTATCAAAAATTGACAGCATTACAAATGATATGGAAGATTCATCCATTATTTATATGGATATGCTTATAAAGTACAGTAGGTCTAAATAATTAAGAGAAACAAATAATTATGAAGAACTCATTAGCACAACGATTAGGACAGATATTTTACTATATCCTGTTAGCCACGTCTGTTGTGTTGGTTGTGATTTTCTATGTAAATAGCGGGAATATTAATCCTGATGATTCAACCAGCAAACAGATGAGTGACCTTGGTCCAATACTAAATGCATTCGTGTACTGGACATATTTCATGGTAGCTACGACTTTATTTTTCACTCTCGTATTTCCAATTGCCCATATGATTTCCAACCCTAAAAGTGGTATAAAAACTCTGTTATCATTGGGTGCATTGGCTCTTGTTCTGTTTATAGCCTATCAATTGGCCGATGACACCGTAATGAAAATCCCAGGCTATGACGGAGAAGACAATATTCCAAGCCGTCTAAAGCTCACAGGAATGGGGATTTACACTATGTACATAATGTTGGGAGGAACCTTGCTTGCAATGTTGTACTCAACAGTTAGCAGACTTTGGAGATAATTTAAAATTTAAGGGCAGTTAACCTAAACGGTTTTCTGCCCAATTGTAAAAACAATAATTCTATGGCAAGGAAAAGCAGACCATTACCTGAGATTAATCAGTCTTCATTGGCAGACATCGCCTTTATGTTGCTGATTTTCTTCTTGGTAACCACAACAATGGATGTGGACTCTGGTATTTACCGAAAATTGCCGCAATGGATAGATCAAGATCAGGAGCCTCCAAAAATTAACAGGAGGAACACTTTTATCGTTTTGATAAACAAAAACAACGACCTTGCAATTAATGGTGAATTCGCTCAGGTTTCGGACCTAAAGGACCGCGTGAAAGAATTCATTCTTAATCCTAGAAACGACATCAATATGTCTGAGAAAATTGATGAATTCGTTGAAGGAATAGGAGATGTTAAAAAATCTAAAGGTGTTGTTTCCCTTCAGAATGACCGGGGAACTGATTATGGAGTATACATTCAGATACAAAATGAACTTGTAGCGGCATTTAATGAAATGAGAGAAGATTTTTCAATGGCCCAATTTGGATCAAAGTATGATGATCTCTCTGTTGATGAGCAGGAAAAAGCCAGACAGGCGATTCCTACTTCAATTTCAGAAGCTGAATCTGTAGAAATTAAAAGATAGGAGAATTTCTAATGGCAAAATTTACAAGAAAAGGGAAAACCAAAGGTGTACCTCCGATTTCAACAGCTTCATTACCTGATATCGTATTTATGCTTTTGTTCTTCTTCATGGTATCTACTACTTTGAAGGAAACAAACGTGAACGTAAAAATTAGGCTGCCGGAAGCGACTGAAACAGTTAAGCTGGATAAGAAATCACTGGTTAGTTATATTTATGTTGGATCACCTCTGCAGCAATATCAGGCTCAATTTGGGACATTATCCAAGATTCAGCTCGACGACAAATTTTCTGAGGTTGGTGAAATAGGTGACTATATCGCTGCTGAATGGGAGAAGAGAGATGAGAAAGAACGTCCTTTAATGACAGTTTCTCTTAAGGCTGATGAGAAGACCAAAATGGGCTTAATATCTGATATAAAAACTGAGCTCAGAAAAGCAGGAGCTCTTAAGCTTAACTATTCATCCAGAAAAAGATACACAAATAGTAAGTTTTAATCTTACTTATATAATGCTTAAAAGAAAGGGCCCTGAATAATCAGGGCCCTTTCTTTTTTAATTGGAGGGAGTAATTTGTCCCTTTTAATCCTCACGTTCTTCGCGCTGACGTTCAACACGTTTGGATATCACAATAGAAATTTCAAACAGGATGTATAAAGGGATGCACACCAAGAACTGGCTAATAACATCAGGAGGCGTTATAATACCTGAAAGGACAA
>CAYUNU010000093.1:0-10551 GCA_964446195.1 uncultured Porphyromonadaceae bacterium
GTATTAAAAAAAGTGGAGTTTCATCCTATACTGATGCATTTTGCTGCCAGGTATAGCGACTATACTTACAGTGAGTTTGCATCGGATTATAAAGTGCTTGTTGAAAGTAACATCAAGTGTCTTGAGGATTTTGAGCTGGATCAGGTTAGTCTGATTTCGGATCCGTATCGAGAAACATCTGCTTTTGGAGGCAGAATTACTTATCCTAAAGATGGTGTTCCTCAATGCAGAGAGCATGTTGTTAAAACTCTTGAAGATGCAAAGGCTCTTAGGCGACCCGACTTGTATAAAAATCCAAGGACTCTTGACCGGATTAGAGGGGCATCTGAATACAGGAGGAACTTGGGTAATAATATGCTTGTAGGTGGTTGGATCGAAGGCCCTCTGGCTGAGGCCTGTGACCTGGCCGGTGTAAGTGAGACCCTTCTTAATACCGTGATGCAAGCCGATCTGGTAAAGCTTCTTATTGACAAGGTTACAATAACAGCTAAAGATTTTGCTCGGGCCCAGATTGAAGCTGGTTGCAATCTGATAGGAATTGGGGATGCAATATGCTCACAGATTTCCGCTGACCAATACAGGGAATTTGTTAAGGATAAGCACATTGAGCTTGTTGATTACATAAGATCCCTGGGGTCACAAGTAAGGATTCATATTTGTGGCAATATCACTCATCTTTTAAAGGATCTAAGGGATGTTAATCCTGATATTCTGGATTTGGATTGGATGGTAGATATGGATAATGCCTATGAGGAACTGGGAGATGACATAATCCGTTCGGGTAACCTTGATCCTGTTGCTGTTATTGAAAGACTTTCTTATCAGGAGGTAGGGGTTTTAACCAGTAAATTATTAGATAAAGAATCGGGAAAACCCTTTATCCTTTCTGGCGGATGCGAAATCACTGCAGCAACGCCAAAGGATAATCTTCTGGTAATGAGAAACAAGTCGAAATAAAATCAGAAAATATTCTTAAATAAATTTGGTAGTCTTAAGGTTCTGTGGTAATAATGTACTAAACAACTGACCTAAAAGTTAATCTTAATACGGTTTCAAAATTTGAGTTTACATCCAGTATTCTTTGGATGTTTCGGAATAATAGAGAAGATAGTCATACAAAGATTTGGCTATCTTCTCATCAATGTAAGGTATCATAATGAATCCAGCCGCGTTTCCGATTTTCAAACTAGCAACCCCCTTTTTTTTGTGAAAGATACTCTGTCGGTACTCCAGGTGCTGAACTTTATTAAATTCCATCTGCTTTAACTTATGCGATATAGCTCCGGATGAAACTCTGATCTGGTCATTGTTAATTTGAAAATAGCTCTTTTTTAAAGTGAGTTTGGAATGAAAATACATCAGGAGTATCCATAATAGTAAGGGGATAACATAGACCCAGCCTAATAGGAATACAGGAGATATCAATATTGAAGGCAGCCAGCCAAAATAGAACCAATTTCTTCTAAAATATACCTTGGCTGAGTTAATGATTGGCTGTTTTTTTAGCTTATCTGGTCCAAATAGATCTTCTTTTAAGAGCTCGATGTGGGACAATAAACAGCCGGGGATTTCAATCAATTTTGTTTTGGTTGCCAATTGACTTGTTGCCTGGAGTATGTTGATACGGTAAATGCCAAAAATCTTCTTAATTGGTCCGGTTTCCCAGTCAATCTGCTGGATCTTACGGAAAGGAACCAGAATGTTCTTTCGATTAAGTAATCCTGATACTATTCTATACGAGAGATTCAATTTAATAAACCTAAGGTCGTAAAACAGGATCAAAGTTCTTATCATGGAGTAAAGGAATGATATGAGCATAAAGAATACAATCAAGAACCCTATTACAGCTGTTCCTGAATGGCTTAATACTGTCCAGGCTTCTTTAGCATATTCTTCTGTTTTCTCCTCAAAATTGTCCTTTAGTTGATTGAAAAATTGGAATCCAAAAAGAAATATTATTGCGGCTGTTTTAAAATGATTCTGGCTGATACCAATTTTTAAAAGGTCTCGATTACTTAGTCTTAAAATTTGCTTCTCAGCAGGAGCCTCCTGTTTAATTTCTCCCTCCGTTTTTTGTTTTGTTTCAAGGTGAGAACTTAGCTCGAGAGCTAAATCAACGGCTACAGTCTTTACTAATGCGTGTATTTTAAGCTCTTTTTTAGCTGATCCTGCAGTATCAATCTCGACAGACATAACATTCAGGAATTGCTGCAATACTGATTGATTAGTATTAACATTCTGAATCCTGTCGAGAGGAATATTAAGAACCTTCCTGTTTAAGTATCCTTTATTTAGGATAAACTGTTGATCTTCAATATGAAATTTGAATTTTCTGTAATATAGGATTGAATGAAGAAAGGTAAGGGTCAGCCCACCAAGAATGATTAGACCAATGATAAGTAGTTTACTATTTATATCCTTCGATATGAATACAGGAAGAATGGCAGGCCAAAAAATCTTAATAGCACGCCTCCCCTCCTGAAAAAATATTAGAATGAGGCCTTTAACAGATTGGCGTTTGGGTAGACTAAAATCAGTATTACTCATTCGAGCTAATTTTCTCCGTCAAAAACTCACGAATCTGCCTTGCTTTTTCAATTGGTAGTCCGGGTATTTTCAGATCGTCGGAGCTGCCACCAGCTGTGTAGACCTTTATAGTTGCCAGATTCATCTTTTTGGCAAGCACACCCTGGATGAGTTCAACATGCTGGATTCTTCTGAAAGGAATGGATGTTAGTTGGAACCTTATTAGCCCTCGCTTGTACGCAATGTCTTTCTCTCTAATGAGGTAACCCCGGTAGGGGAAGGATAACCAGGTAATAATGAAGGAGTAGCAAAACAGTAAAACGACAAAACCTGCAAATATCCAAGGTAGAATATTTGCAGGCTTTTCTTCAGAAATAAGTATGAATCCTACAACAGACAGAGCCATGATAATCAATAAGATTAGCTGTCGGATGTATATTAGTCGAAGATATTTCCGACCAATAGGATTAAACTCAGGTGTTTTTACAACTGGTAGATTATTAGGAAGAATGACGGAGTTTGAAAATTCATTAGTCATCTAAATATCGCTTAAATTATACCGTGCAAAAATATGCAGTTTCGGTAAATCTAATCACAATTTTGATGCCACTGCCATACCCTAAAAATATAATCGATGATTATTTTACCTCTATACCCAATTTGGCCTGAACAAGGGATAGTATATTCAGCGACTCATCTTTAGGAATTGTCAGGACTGTTCCTTGACCAGTATCCAGGATATAGTCAAAGCCTTTTTCATCCGCAATTTCCTGAATAGCATTTTGAGCTTTCACCAAGATTGGTTGATAAAGTTCTTCCTGCTTTTGTGTAAGAGCTTGTTGAGAATTATTCCCAAATTCCTGAATTCTGGACATCATATCCTGTAAAGCATCTTCCTTCGTTTTACGAATAAGAGGGGACATAGTAGCTAAATCTTTTTCGTAGGCTACATAGGCCTTATTGTATTCCACCTGGAGTTCTTCTCCGGTTTTTACAAGCTCATTATTCATGGCCTGTAATTTTGCTTGTGCTGAGTCAGCTTCCGGCATGGATGCAATCAGTTGATTAGTGTTAATATGGGCAATCTTCATTTGCGCCATAGATGCACTGGAGAGCAATAGGAATGCTGATACAAATAGTAATGAAATTCTGGTCATGTTATTCTTCTATTAAGTTTCTCAAGTTTGAGCGCCAAAGCTATAAAATTTGACAATACGGTAAACCTATTCATTGTTAAACACTGTTAAGTATTTTGATCTCAGTGTTATGATGGTCTATTTTCGTTTTTCAAGTTTTCTTTTCATTTCGCGCAATTTGTTTCTATGTTCCTGAAATACAGGGTCATTGTTCTCTGCAAAAGGAGCCTCTGGCCAATCCCAGTTATCAGTTCTGAATGACGGCACCGGGATCGTTTTTTCGTTATGTTGGTCATTTACGAGGTTTCCCAGCGGGTTTCTAGCCCATGCATACCTCACTGAAACGGGTTTCTTAACAGATTTGTTGCTAATAACGACCTTTGTTTTGTCCAAAATGTCCTTATTCTTGTCGTCTTTCCCTGTGATAAGGTATTCCGCTTGTGCTGGATAAAACCTCTGATTACTACCAGCTATGGCAAAGCCTTCCATAGGTCTGCCATCATGAGTAGCGACCTTCTTGTCAAAACTGACAATCATTTTTCCATCAACAATTTCAGAACTTGTAACCAAGGCAGGTTCCCATCCAAAATCAAATCCATATTGAGTGGCTAGTGCCCACCTGGCCATTCGTTCGCTAAGCTGTACCTTTTTAAAAGGGTGATACCAATTAACCTGTTGATCATAAGCAGCAACAAAACCTATGTTTTCCATGTTCTTATAGGCTTCGAGTTGAGCTTCACGTATGTAAGTTCCTGCATCATGCATGCTTACTTCAAAATTTTCCAGAGTTTGTGGTTGTCCTCCGGCACTTAGTTCAATAATTCCAAAAGGAAGATCAGGATCGTTAAAGGTTTCTCTCCATTCTTCTATCATCATCTGAATGTTTTTCTCATAAAGCTTAGGACGAGAATCTCCTAAAGCATTATTAAACCCATGATGAAAAATGATCCCTTTGACACTCAATCCTCCAAAAATGTTCATCATGCCATTAAACGCTGCGCCAGGGTTATTCCTGTCATTAGTTTTCTCAGGATCCAGTTTAATTTTTTCATCCCACAAATCTATTAGTCCTTTATTGGCCGGATATTCAAGAAGTTTTTCCTGTGAGATCCATGCCTCAAGGCTGGTACCTCCCCAAGAAGCATCAATGAGGGCAATCGGTACCTGTGAAGCCATAAAAAGTCTTCTTCCAAAAACATAACCCATACCAGAAAACGTTGGAACTGTTTGAGGAGAGCATACAAACCAATATCCTTTCAGATCAAACCTCCCATGCCAACCATCCCATTCATTTAATCTCTCAAAATTATCCACAGGAGTTGGACTCGCCTTTGCAGGTAAAGTTAATATCCTGATGTTTGGAAAGTTAGCAGAAACTATTTCTTCATCCCCATGATAGATACGTTGAAGATCAAGCTCCATATTCGACTGACCACCAAGAATCCACACATCACCAATCAGGACATTTTGAAAAACTACAGCCTCACCATTACTTTCATCTTCAGCATTACAAGTGACCTTAAAGAGTTGAGATGTGGTATTAAAAGGCATTGGATCGAGTTCCAACTCCCAACGACCTTTTTCAGATACTTTGGTAGTTTTTTCCTGTCCATTAAAACTCACAACAACATCCTTGTCAGGCATCCCCCATCCCCATACCCTCACAGGTTTATCTCGTTGGATGATCATATTATTATCAAAAATATGATGAACACTCAGTTGGGCATTTAGAGTTCCGCTTGCGAAAACTATCAGAAAAATGATTATCAGTGTATTTTTAATCATGGTAAATTGGTGTATTTGTATGTAAATGTCTTATATTTAATGTTTTAAAATTAACAATTAACAATTAACAATTACAAAAGAACCTCCTCCATACAAATCGCCTCCCACCTCCATAAGTTTTGTGGAGAGTATTTTACTGTGGAGATATCTTTCATAATGAATTCAATGTGGCATTTGCCCTCGCTTTGTCTTATAAAGTTGCGTATTTCTTTTCGTGCATTGTTTTCATCAAATTGTGAGTCGATGAAAATGGCGGGACTAGGTTTCCTGCTTATAACATAATCACTTCCTAATTCCTCAATAGCTTTTTCTGTGTTATTCCAAGGGCTGCAGGACACCTTTCGCAAGTTAGGTATTCGTTTAAGGATATGTCCTTTCCCGGCAAGGGGTTCACAGCATCCATAGTATGTTAGTTTCCAGCGCTCCAGCCATTTGAGGTCGTGCTCGATAGCAAATTCCCAATGCATATCCGGAGAAACATCGGAGAAAATCTGGGCATTTGAGCAGCCCCACATATTTAGAGTCCTTACATGAGCAGGATCGAATGGTTCACCCGGAAGCTCTTTGGTGTAGCCATAGCCACCTGATCCTATACGGGTATTATTGCAATCCAATGATAATAAGTTTTGTGCTTCGAACTGATCCAGTTCAGCCATCCAGGCTTGAACCATTTTCTCATAAAAAGCGTGGACCATATCAGGTCTCATTATCAGATCTACCATTGCTTCCTGAACGCCCCACCATCTGATAAGATAATCCCAGGGGGTAAACCAGATGTGTGTCTGACCTTGCTTTTTTACAGGAATAATATCACTAAAAACAGTCTCCATGAGTTCATACCTTCTCGCGGTGGCTTTCTCATTGTGTGTGATGACTGGCATTTGGATCTTCTCCAGATCATCGATGTCCTTTATCTGGATGTTGAAGTGCCGCGAAACTATATCGTTGCTCTCATCTGTCAAGGCAAGATCCACATCTTCAATAATTCCAAAGTCGGTACTATGTATGGAAAGAGGGCAATCCAGCCAGGGATTTAGTATCATATCGCCAGGCATATGCTTCCACTGGTATAGGTTTTTTCGCATGTGATCTTCCTGACTCCTGGCCCATCTGTTTTTACACCTAAGAGTTAGTTCATCCTCATAATTCATTTCATGCCATGGAATTTCATTGATCCATACCATTGGTCTTTCGGATTCCAGATCATTGAGCTTTTGCCACAGTAAAGCTTTTTCCTGATGGGAGGGGAGTGCTGCTGCTTCGGCCCATTCTTCAGCCAAGCGCTTTAAAACTTCAATTTCAAAAGCTTCAAGAACTATTTTCTCATCAACTTCCGGGGGCGTAATATTACTTGGATCATGGAGCATTGTCGCGCAATTATAGCTTGTAAAAATATCAGCTTATTAGACAGAAAACAAATAGTTGTAAAAACAATATAAAATGTATTGTTAATAAAATAAAATGTTGTAAATTTACAATATATTGAATTGATGTTGATTTATTTTGTTTAGTTTTTATCGAGGAAGTGTTTAGCTAATTTGGGGATTGTTTAATCTGATATAAATGGAGTCCAGGAAAATACATAATAGAATTGGGTTGCTCAGGCAAGAGAGAGGCTTGTCGAGGAAAGAATTGGCTGATCTGATTGGAGTGAATTTTCAAACTGTCGGTTATCTGGAGAGGGAGGAATATAACCCAAGTCTGGATTTAGCATTCAGGATTAGCGAAGTTTTAAAAGTGCCCATTGATTTTGTATTTTCAACAAAAGAAATAAAGCCCATGAGTGAGGAGCTTATTGCAGTAACAAGTAACAAGAGATAAGTAACCAGTAACATTATATATTATGAGTTTATTTAATTCGAGTTTGAGATTGAAGACAGGGATTGTGTTAAACATTTTATCATTAGGATTTCTGTTTTTTTCCATGACTGTTAATAATCCTAGCAAAAGTAAAATAGGATTAATTATCACCATGGTTTTTGCATTATGCGTGTTGCTCTACACATACTATTACAGTTTTGTTCAGACTGGTTTGTGGAAATATACACATAAGGGTGTTCCCAAAATGGATGAAAGGGAGTATGCAGATACCAATAGAGCCTTAAGGTTTTCATATGCCGTTTTCACAGTTACAGTATTAGTCTATTTGCTATACTGTGTATTGCGAAATAAGGTACCCCATATTTTGCCTGTGGTGTCTTTTATCTATTTTGCTCATATTCTGCCTGCTGTGTTTTTAGGTTGGAAAAGGTAGCAGATCAAGGCAATTTCTTAGTTTTAACCTATGTTTAAAAAGTTAAAGAAACTTAAAGAAGAGTTAGCTCAGGCCAACAAGCAAATAAGAAAGCTTAAGGATGAGCAAATACAGTCGCAACAAATATATATTAGGGACGAATTAAGAAAGCTTGTTTTGGATCGTCTTAATACGGCTCAGATGCTGACTGAAATAAAAAGAGAGATAGATTTGATAGGAGAGAGCAGGGGTAAGAATGATGGTTTGATTCCAATAAAGAGTGCCATTGGCCAGATTGATCTTTTGGCGGAGGATCGGTCATGGGACAATTGGTTTGAAGCAGATTTCGAGAAGGTTTACGGTAATTTTCTTGCACGGTTGAAGGCGGAATTTCCCGAAATATCAGAAAAGGAAGCAAGGTTATGTCAGTTTATTATGATGAGACTGACATCCAAGGAAATATCTTTCCTGATGAATATTTCCGTTCGTGGGGTTGAGATTAGCAGATATCGACTCAGAAAGAAACTTTCTCTAGATCCTGAAATTAGTTTGACGAGTTTTTTAAATGATTATTAGGTTGATGATAAAAGCTGATTCACATACTAGCATAGTCTTTAGTTTTATTTTATTTTTTATGTTTTCTTGGCTTATACCCTGTTCCGCGCAGGTTAAGGACAGGGGTATACCATTTATTACTCATCATTCAAAAAAGGATTATCGTGGAGGTGCACAAAACTGGGACTTTGTTCAGGATAGCAATAATATACTGTATGTGGCAAATAATCAGGGTGTTTTGCGTTATGATGGGCTTGTTTGGGAACTAATACCAATGCCGAATCACTCTATTGTTCGTTGTTTGTTTAAGGATGATGACGGACTAATTTATGTTGGAGCTTATAATGAATTTGGATATTTGGCTCCCGATTCAGTGGGTAGGATTGCTTACGTTTCTTTAATGGATAATATTACCGAGACTGAGCTCGGCGAATTCTGGAAGATTCATCATCAGGATGGATACTTTTATTTTCAGACCTATGATGCCTTGGTCATTTATAACAAGGATATTGATAACTGGCAGATTAAAAGGCCTGACTTATCGTTTGGTTTTCTTCACCAGCTAGATGATCATTTGTTTATTAACAATAGAGGTTATGGTCTCATGGAGATCAAGGGAGAAGAGCTATCAATGGTTAAGGGTGGCGAAGCTTTTGCGGATTGGGAAATATGGACTATAGCTGAAGTAAAAGGTGAAATGCTAATTGCCACTCAAAACAATGGTGTTTTCATTCTTGATGATGGGGATGTTTTGCCCTGGAGGAGTGAAGTCAATGATTTTCTACTCAAAAACCGATTTTTTTCATTTGAGCAGACGAAAGATAATTTATTCTGGGGCAGCATTCAAAGTGGAATGGTCGTTTCAAATTATAAAGGAGAGATTTTAAATCATATCAACAAGGATAACGGTTTAAATAATAACACTATATTAAGTCTTTTCATTGACACAGAGAGTGTCTTATGGATGGGGCTTGATAATGGTATAGATCAGGTTTACATTCATTCTCCAATTAGTTTTTTAAGGACTAATAATGAGATTGGTGCAGGTTATTGTGCAAGCATATATGGTAATCGGATTTACCTGGGAACTAATCAGGGGCTGTTTTGGATACCGAAAAATTACTATGAAGAATATCAAAAGTCTATTCCTATAGCAAGAAGTATTCCCGAATGCTCAGGTCAGGTTTGGGCATTAGAAGTAGTTGACAATGAATTGATCGTTGGTCATAACAGGGGTACATTTGCTATTCGAGGAGATAGGGTTCGACATATCTATGATAAATCGGGTGGGTGGAATTTTCATTATTTACCTTATGATGAAGAGCATATACTACAAGGCACCTATAATGGAATGATTTTGTACAAAAGAGGACCCAATGGGCTTGAGTATGATTATCAGTTAGATGGAATAAATTTGTCAAGTAGGATTATTCACGTTACCAACGATAATACAATTTGGATGGGCCATGGTTATGAAGGGATATTTAAAATTAGGCTTAGTAGAGATCATAAAAAGGTTGATGATATTACTGTATATGGAGAGTCAGGTGGTTTAGGTACGGACACTTTCAATGAATTGTTCAAAGTGGGTGATCATATTTTAGTTGGAAATGCTCAAGGCTTCTTTATTTATAACGACGCTGAGCAAGAATTTGAGCCTTCAAAAATGTGGATGGATACCTTCATGGATGGAGGAAGAATGACAGGTTTAAAACCGGGAATACAGAATGATTACTTTTATTTTCAGCAGGAGACCAGTGGTCATCTCCGGATTTTTTCTGATACACTTTTTATTAAAGATCAAGGTGCTTTGGCTCCTCTGAGTCAATCATATATTCCTTCCTTTGAGAATCTTTCGCTTATTGGAGAGCACGAATTATTAATCGGGACAACTGATGGTTTTGTGCATTTTGATGTAAATCTACAGGTTAAAACCACCGAAAATATTCCTTTTCATTTTAAAAAATTCGAGAGTCTAAGGAATAATAGTGATGTTAAATTCGATCTAGAAACTGAAAAGAATCTTGGAGCCTGGAGAGTTAATCATCCTCTTAGAAATATTCCATATAGGGATAATGATATTAAGATTTCATTCGTTTTGTCCTCGCTTTCAGTTCCTGAACAAAACAATTATCAATATCTGCTTAATGAGCAGTTTGCAAATTGGAGCCCATGGAGTACTGAATCATCTGTCGATTTCACCAACCTTAGGGAAGGAGAGTATGTATTTAAGGTTCGTGCAAAAAATGCTAATGGTAAACTTAGTCCGGTAAATGAGTTGTATTTTCATATTCTAACACCGTGGTATAGATCTTT
>CAYUNU010000094.1:0-2869 GCA_964446195.1 uncultured Porphyromonadaceae bacterium
TTGCTCAATTCTGACTGGAGTTCTTTTATTTTTAACTCTCTGCCAACAAAAACCTTTAACATACGATCAAGTTCCTGATTCTTTTTTTCCAGTCCTTTTGTCCTCTCTTCTACCAGCTCAAGAAGATGCTCCTGATATTTTTTCAATTCAGCCTCTGCTCTTTTTCTCTCTGTGATATCCTCTCCTGAACTAAGAGTTCCAATAATACTACCATCTGCATCTTTTAAAACAGAGTTATGCCAGCCAATAGTTCTCTCATCCCCCAATTTTGTAATAATCTCATTTTCATAATACTTAACTGCCTCCATTTCTCCTGAATAAACCATTTTGCTTACTTCTTTCACACTTTCTCTTAATTTGGCGGGGAGAAAATTATCAAACCAGTTTTTTCCTGATATTTCTTCTTTTTTATATCCCAACACTCTACAGCCCTTCGGATTAATCAATTGAACATTACCATTTTTATCAAGACTCACCAGGATTACTTCTGCAATATCCAAATATTGCTTACTAAGATCTCTTTCCCTTTTGGCATCCACTTCAGATTTTCGAAGTTCTTCTTCAATATTAATTCTTTCTGTTATATCATAGATAAAACAATCAACCGTCCCCCTATCTTCTCTGAGCCTAAAAGAACATTCCAGCCAGGATCTAGTACCATCGAGTTTTTTTGCTTTCACTACTACTTTTTCAGTAAAATCTTGCTCCAGAACCTGTTTCAGTAGCTTGTCCCTGTCTTTAGGATTTTCGTAATGATCAAAAGTTTTGAATTTTTCAATAAATTCTTCAACTGAAGGATACCCCAGCATACTTGATGCCACACTATTTGCAAGAAATGCTTTACCATCATTCAATGAGGAACTAAAAATACCCACCAGAGCATTCTTAAAAAGGTTTTTATATTTACCCTCACTTTTAACCAGCTTGTTTTGAATATCCATTAATTCTGTGATATCCATATTAATGCCTACATAGCCCAGTTTTTTACTGGTGGAATCATAATATGGAGCTGCCATCCCTCTCACCCAGGTCACTGCACCTTCTGATGAAATAAATCTGTACTCAAGATTCCAGTTGGTTCTGTTTTTTTGGGAATGATACCAAGTTGATTTGACCATTTCCAAATCATCAGGATGAATTCCCCTAAGCCAACCAACCCCAAGGGCATCTTCCATCTTCATCCCGGCCATCTTCAGCCAGGATGAATTAACATATATACAATCCCCTTTAGTATCAGTAAGATAAATTCCGGCGGGAGCAAGGCTATTTAGTATATGAAATATATTAAGATTACTCTGGGATTCCTTATCAGCTTTATTTCTCTGAGAAATAGACTCATTAAGATCACTTATAGTGGCTTTCAGAGATTCTAATTCTTCCATTAAACTCTCTCTGGATCTTTCACCCTTTCCCATGATATTTCGCTTAGGGATACAAATACTTGAATTATGAAATAAATTTATTAAAAATCAGACAATTAGAAAAATTATTCGATGAAAATCCCGGTTTTTTTATATTAAATAGAGCAAGCCTTTGTACCTGAAATTATGTGCAACTATCTTTCAACAATTTTGATCGGGCATCAGTTTCTTCCTTTCATACTGTTTATTTCATTTTGCAACTCTTTAATTTTGAGCTCTCTGCCTACGAAAACTTTAAGCATTTGGTCCAGTTCCTGATTTTTTTTATCCAAACCTTTAGTCCTTTTAACTACAAGTTCTTCAAGTTTTTCCTGATGGTTTTTCAATTCAGCCTCGGTTTTCTTTCGATCGGTTATATCGAGAAGAATAGCAGTAAATACTGATCTTTTTTCACTTTTCCTGAATTGCAGATGAGACTCGATGTAATAAATCGACTTATCTTTTCTTTCATGAATGGTTTCAAAAACAACTTTTTTCATCATCCCTTTCTTCAGTGGTTCGGAAAGAACCAAGAATTCCTCTCTGCTCATCTCTGGCTTGATATCAACAGTAGTCATGTTTTGTAACTCTTTCATGCTATAACCAAGATTATTTAAGGCAGCCTGATTAACCTTAATAAACTTAAGTGTATCCGCATCGAAAATAAAAATCTCATTTACAGAATCTTCAAAAATTCTACTAAAATCATCAAGCTTTTGCTCAGAGGTCTTTTTTTCTGTAATATCCTGAATAGCACCATATAATCGATAGGGTACATTGTCTTTGAATTCAATTTGACAGATTGTGTTAATCCAAATATGTCGGCCTTTTGCAGTAACTAAAGGTAGTTGAAGATCATAAGGTATGCCCTTTTCCATTGCATTTTTCACAGCCTCAGCTATTATTGGTCTTGCCTCGGGAGCATAAAAATTTATACTTTCTTCTAATGAAGGTAGCTGGCCCACCGGAAGATCATGTATGCGGAAAGTTTCTTCCGTGAAATAAGTACGCAAATTATGTACCACTAATTCCCAACCTCCAATCTTAGCTACTTCTCCGGTCTGCGCTAACATCTCTTCTCGTCGATGTAACTCTGCTTGAATCTTTTTACGTTTTGTTATATCCCGATGAGTTCCTATTATTCTGGTGGCAACATCCAATTCATCAAAATGAGCAGAGGCTTTTGCTAAAATACTTACCCACATACCGCTTTTATGCTTCATTTGAAATTCCAACTCAAACCGCTCACGCTCTTTATTTATAAGCTCTTTATGCATTTTCCAAAATATTTCCCTATCATTTGGATTTATCAGATTCTCAAATAATGATAGATCATTCGGTAATTCATGGTTCTCATAGCCTAGCATAGATTTCAGGGCCGGGGAATAATAAATTTCATCACTTTTCAGATTCCAATCAAATATACCATCTTCACTGGCATTCATGGCAAGATTGAACCGAGCCTCACT
>CAYUNU010000094.1:2969-10360 GCA_964446195.1 uncultured Porphyromonadaceae bacterium
TTAGTATATTGAATTTATTTATTGTTTTGCTTACCTCCACTCCCCACAAATCCTCATAGGCCTTATTGGCAGATATAAGAACACCTTCCATTGAATACACCTCAATCACTATCGGAGATTGATTTATCAGATTTGAAAAACGATTTTCACTCTCAGCAATTTTCTGCTGAGCTGCTTCTACTGATGTCATATCAATCAGCACACCTTTTATTGAAATATTATTGTTCTCCTCTTTTATGAGAATAGAATAAACCATAATAGGAAATGTGCTACCATCTTTTCTGGTAGCTGTGTATTCCAGATTCTCGACCTTTTTACCGGTCAACGCTCCCTGCATATCATTAATAGCACGCTTCCTGTCCGCACTTATAATGCTTTTAAAAACATCTATGCCATTAATAAAATCTTCTTGTGTATAACCAAAAAAATCAAACACTTTCTGATTAGCAAATAATAATTTGCCGGTGCCATCAATCTCGAAAACGGCCTGAGGCAAAAGATCTGAAAATTCAGCAAACTTCTCATCACTTTTTTGCAAATCTTCTATGGCTTTTGTGGTAGTTGAAATATCGTGGCACATCAACAAAATCCCACTCCTACTTCCCTTACTATCATTTAAAAAGGTAAATATAATATGAGAGCTAAACTTCTCTCCATTCTTCTTTAACAGAAAGGTATTATACTCAAATAATCCAATGTCCTCAAGCTTTTCTCTCGCAGATAAATGTTCATTCTTATAATCGTCAGGAAATAGGATATCGATGGATTTCTTACCCAATACCTCATCCTTTCTCCAAAGAAATAAAGTTTCTGCATATGGGCTCCATGAAATGATATTATCATCAAGGTCCGTTGAAATAAATGAAGTATCAATATTTTTCATAAGCTCAGAATGGTAATGCAGTTGTTTTTCTGCAATTTTTCTCTCAGTAATATCTGACAGAACAGCAATTACAACTTCTCCGAACTTATGATGTACAAAAATGGATAAACTCAGGTGTCCCCAAAAATAATCACCATCTTTTTTTTTGCCCTGCACCTCGCTATTCCAGGCTCCTCTCTTCTTAACTTTTGATAGCAATTCATTGGAAAATTCATCACTACTTTTTTCACCGGGATCAAATAGATCAAAAATCCGGGTATTGTGTAATTCCAATTCGGATCGAGCAAAAATATTTTCAGTTGCCGGATTACAATACTTGACAAAGCCGTCATCAAATCCGAGCATAAAAACTGCCTCCATCATATTTGACAGCATTTCAGTTTGGATTCTCAATGTGTCTTCCAGTTTACGGTAATCAGTTATATCCTCAATATTTACTAATACTTTGCTTTCACCATTATTTATAAAATATGTTGAAACATACAGAACAAGCTGTGTTTCTACTCCGTCAATCATTTGAGGAAGACTGGCCTCAACATTCAGATGGCTCTTTTTTGTTTTCAGAGTATTCTTAAC
This sequence comes from uncultured Porphyromonadaceae bacterium, assembly GCA_964446195.1. Taxonomy (GTDB): domain Bacteria; phylum Bacteroidota; class Bacteroidia; order Bacteroidales; family UBA12481; genus JAUVKA01. Next base: position 4,429 of record CAYUNU010000094.1, read on the forward strand.
AGTTAAAAAAATCTTACAATCCTTACATTTTTCTCCATATCCACACTCCTTTGAATCTACCAGGTAGTTTAGGCAGTTAAGTGCCTCTCCTAAAGGGCGATTAATAAGCTCATCTTTCCCCTTTTTGTTAAAAGTTAATTTCGATCCATTTATGTTTTTAACAAGGCGATCCTTATCGATAAAAATTGTCATAATGGAAGAGCTCAAAATTAGTGGCTCTGCAGTTCCACTAATTGATTCGGAACGAAAAATAGATTTTTCAAGAATTCTCAACCTCTGCTTCAAGCTCTCCAATTCAAGCTTAAGCATTAATTTTGATTTGCCTACTATAATCATGCAAAATCTGTTTAGGTGTTAAGGTCGCTAAAAATACATATTTAGGCTCATGAATTATTATTGAAATTTCAAAAATGTTAATATCTGCCCTAAATCGACTATAATAAACCTATTCATCACTAATTTTAACATGATATATTTGTTGTATGACAGACTATGAAAGAGTACTAACTTCTTTAAACCATCAGGAGCCTGATAAAATCCCATTGGATATTGGCGGGACAATGGTTTCCGGCATTAATATAAATGCACTTAAAGGATTAAAAAAACATTTGGGATTGAATGAGCCTGCAAAAGTTAAGGATGTGATCACTCAAATGGCTCATACTGATGATGAATTAATAGAGCGCCTCCAGATAGCTGTTAAAAATGTAGGACCAAAGATTCCTTTGGCTAGTCAATTGAAAGATATGGGTAGAACAAACGGCAACCATTATCTTGAAGATGAGTGGGGTATGCAGTGGAAAATGCCCTTGCAAAATGGACATTATTACGATCTGCATAAAAGTCCACTGGCGCATGTTGAAAGCATCAAAGATGTTGAAAGCTATCCCTGGCCAAATGCTTATGATCCTGTGAGATATGAGGATCTAAAAAAAGAAGCAGATAGGATAGTTTTTGAGGAAAAGAAAGCCTATTTCCTTGGCAGGATGAGCGCTGGGATGTGGGAGCATGCCATGTGGATGACCGGTTATGAGAAGTTCATGATGGATATGTATATGAATCCTGGAGTAGTACAGGCTATCATGGAACAAATACTTCAAATCAAGATGGATTACTGGGAAAGAGCTCTGGAGGCAGTAGGCGAAAATGTGATGGCTGTTTCAACTGCTGACGATCTCGGAACACAAACAAGCCTACTCGTTAGCTTGGATATGTATAAAGAACAGATCTGGCCCTTCCACAAAAGACTTTTCGATTTCATTAAAAAGAAGGCAAAAAATGATGTTAAAATATTCTTCCATAATGATGGAGCTATAATGGAGACTATACCATTATTGATTGAGGCAGGTGTCGACATTCTTAATCCATTCCAGGTAAATTGCGCCGGGATGGACACAAAAGAATTTAAACGACTGTATGGCAAGGATCTTACAATATGGGGAGGGAGCTGCGACACTCAACATGTTCTACCCTATGGCACTGTTCAGGAAGTAAAAGACGAAACAAAAAGACGCATTGATGACCTGGCTCCTGGAGGAGGATTTATCTTTGCACCAATACACAATATCCAGAACGGCGTTCCTCCTGAAAATATAATGGCCTGGTGGGAAACTCTGCAGGAATACTAAGGCAGAGGGCAAAAGGCAAAGGGCAAAAGGCAGAAGGCAGAAGTTGGTTTTAAGTTTTAAGAATGAAGAAAGAAGGATTACTTATTCCATATAATTTACAATTAACAATTAACAATTTCCTAATGTTCAAAACACTAACAACAGCAATCCTCCTTTGCTTCATATTATCTCCTGCCCAATCGCAATTAAAAATCATGACCTATAACGTCCTCACAGGCCTCGACTGGAATCAGGATAGTACAAGAGGTACAGAACTTATTAAATGGGTAAAAAAACATAATCCTGATGTACTCGCACTCGAGGAGATGAATGGATTCAATTCTGAACAATTTGCAATTCTTGCCAGGAAATGGGGACATGACTATTCCGCTATAGTTAAGAATGACGGATATCCTGTTGCAATAACATCCAATAAACCTATCGAAGTAAAGGAAAGATTATTGGAGGGGCTGTGGCATGGGATGCTTCACGTTAAAACCCATGATATAGATTTTTTTGTCGTTCATCTTAGTCCTGCTGATTGGAAATTTCGGAAAAAAGAGGCAGATATTATTTGTAAAAGAATTGAAGAAACAGCTCTTGGAACAGAAAATTACATCGTTCTTGGTGATTTCAACGCCCACTCCCCGGTTGATGCTGAATTCAATCGCAAATATCCCTATCAATTGGAGCGGTATCGTAAGGGGGATTCATCAGGAAATAAATATAAAAATCTCCAAAATGGTGAATATGATTACAGCGTTCTGTCGACCTTCCTTTCGCTTTCGCTGATCGATGTTGCAGATAGATTTGTTGAATGGGATCAACGAAGTACCTGCCCCACTCCTTTAAACGTTCCAAGATGGCTTACTTATGAGGAAATGGATAAGACAAAACATCGTATAGATTTTATTCTGGCGAGTCCAGACCTGGCTAAAAAATGTACAGGAGCTTGGATATTTAATGGCTTAGAAAACTATTACCTATCAGATCATTATCCGGTGATGGCGGAATTTGAAAGATAGTATCAGAAGAGCGCCAGCTCTTATTCACAACTTGGATTGCTTTGTATAAAATCTTCAATCACAGGTACAGCAGCTTCTACTTTCGACTCAGTAACATAAATATCTATAGCTGAAGGAGAACCAATACCATAACCAGCAGTTACTGCTGATCGGTGATCATTTCTAATAAATACAGGGATACCAACTTTTTCCAATTCAGCCCTAAGAAGGTTGCAGGTCAATTCTGTGCAGGTAAAAACTCTTACCAGTTCGTCTCGTTTAGTCATAGTTCAAGATAGACATTTATCTAAAAATAATCAAACATTACATTAGTACTTTATCATTTAGTGAAAGGACTGGAATTGAAAATAAAGGATAGCTCTAACTTTCCAGATACACCATTCAAATGGGTCATATCTAAGCAGATAAATTTTATCTTTACATAGAGAAACTAAACCGTTTTATGATAAAAGCTTTTTTTATCGGGACCATATTTATATCCTGCGCATTATTATCATGCCATAGGAATGCAAATAATCAGATAGAAAAGCAGAATGAATCAGTAATAACAACTATTGACACGCTTTTTGAAAAAGCGCTAAAAATGGCAGGAAAAGACATCCAACTATCTCGGATATTTCTGGAAAAAGGACATGAATTATTTCCACCAAAGGCACCTTCGTCAATCAAAGGCAAATACCATCAGGTGAAGGGAAGAGTTTTTTATTATGAAGATCAGTATGTCGAATCAACTATACAGCTCGATTCAGCCATAAGCCTTTTCTCTGCTGAAAATGAGTTTTTTGAGCTTGGCCTGACTTACTATTTTCATGCAGCAACAAACGCTCTCATAGGCAATTCCGCAAAAGCTATCGAGTCTGCTCATAAGGCTATTGAGATGTTTGGTAAAATAGGAGATCAGAAATATTTGGCAGATGTAAACCAATTTCTGGGAAGCATGTATATCGACCAAAATGATTTGACACTTGCACTTGATTACCTTGAAATAGCGAAGAATCAAGCTATGAACGATTCACTAAGCCTAACTTATGGTAATATACTGGCAAACATCGGTAAAGTTTATTCTCTAAAAAACAACCTCGAAGAAGCTGAGAAATATTATCAGCAAGCTTATGAAACACGCTTAAAATGTGCTGATATAAGACACATTGCATCATCATTGTACATGCTTGCAAATCTACGAATTAATCAAGGCAGGTTCAGGGAGGCCATACCATTCTTGGAAGATGCTGAAGAGATATACAAGGAGTTGGAAGAAAAAACAGGGCTATTCCTCGTGTATCATGCTTATGCCTGCATATACAATGACATCCACGAATATGATCAAGCGTACCAGTATGGTGAAACCACAATGGAGCTGGCCGAATCAATGGATAATATCCGTCACAAGGCCAAAGCAGTTAAGATTATGCAGGAAATTGCAGAAGGCAGAAAAGATATTGGAGAATCTCTAAATTATTTAAAAGCCTACCTCGATCTGCATGATCAGCTTGTATCAGTTGAAAAAAGCAGGCTGATCACCAAGATTGAGCACAAAAATGAGATGGAAAAGCAAAGTCGTGACAATGAAATCCTAAGACAAGAGACAAAACTCAGAGAACAGCAAACGAAATTTCTTGCTTTCCTTGCTCTGATATTGTTAATTCTATTGATCGCTTTAGCCTTTCTTATTAGAATGAGAAAACAAAACTTCCTTAATAAACAGCAACTGCTTGAAAATGAAATGAAGATGACAGAAGCCTCAAGTCAAATTCATGAAAAGGAGAAAATTATACTTGCCAATAATTTGGAATTAAAAAACAAGGAACTGGCTGGCAAAACACTTGAATTACTTAATCAAATAGAAACATTGCAAGCACTTGCTGAACGCGTTGACATACTGGAAGATTCTAATTCAAAGAAAGAAATCGAAGGTCTGCTCAAAGAACTCAAAATTAAAACCCGTGAAAATGTTTGGGATGAGTTTCATACAGCTTTCAACAACGTGCACAAGGAGTTCTACGATAAGCTTTTCTCTATTTGTCCAGATTTAACATCAACAGAGATAAAGATTGCAGCCCTCCTTAAGCTCAACTTATCGTCAAAAGAAATAGCTGCCATTTCCAATAAATCAGAAAGTGCTGTCACAACAGCACGTCACCGACTACGCCAAAAGCTAAATCTTACATCAGGAGATAATCTCATTAACTTCCTAATGAAAATATAACTTCCTGATTTTATCTGCTTTACAGAATTGTGACATTTTGTAAGGATCATTGTGATTTTTTGTCAGCACACTAATATCCAACTTCTTAGCTATTTGATCTTTGTTTGCAAATGCAATCTCAATTGTAAATAATGTCCGAAACGAATAAAGATAAAAGACTAAAGAAAGTTAAAGCTGAAATGAGGCCTGATGAAAAACTTCAGGCTCAGAATTCAGCACTTAAAAAGATCATTAAGTCATTGAATGTCCCCACCAAACGAGATGAAAAAAATTAAAGCATAAGGATATTAAATCAACTACTAAATCAAAAAATAATGAAAAAGACTAAAAGCATTTTTAAAATTGTATTGATCCTGACTATTGCTGTTGGCTGGACCTCATGTGAGAGTTTCGATAATTTGTCAAAAGATGACAAATTTGATGTATCAATTTCTCAGAACACAGCTATTCCAGGAGGCGAGGTTGCCTATAAAACTGAGGATAATGAATTTGCACTCAAATTTTCACCAACTTCCTCTGGAACGAAAAGCACAAAAGGCCTTTCGGATGATATGGGATTCTGGATCGGCGAAACAGAAGTTACCTTTGGCTTATGGAAGGAAGTGCACGATTGGGCGGATAATAACGGTTATAATATAGAATCATTGGGTAGGATGCTAGCTGATGAAGATCCGCCGAAAGACCATCCTGTTGCCCATCTTTGTTGGTATGATGCTGTTGTTTGGTGTAATGCACTGACAGAATACTATAATGAGTTCAATGGTGATAAACCAGACTATGGCTTTGTTTATACAGTTAATGGTGACCCCATCAAAGATTCAGATCTCAATAACGATGACTTTGAAAACCTGGATTCAAACCACAGTGCTACGGGTTTCAGACTTCCTTTGAACGAAGATTGGTATACGGCTGCAAAATACAAGAATACTCCCGACAACTATGCGTGCGGTGCAACAAGTGACTATGAGAATGAACAAGCTAATGATAAGGTAGCCTGGTACAAAGAAAATAGTGACAATGTAGCCCATCCTGTTGGCCTTAAAACGGCTAACCTGCTTGGCAGTTCCGATAATAACAGCATCGGTCTGATCAAT
>CAYUNU010000095.1:0-10333 GCA_964446195.1 uncultured Porphyromonadaceae bacterium
AGGATTCATCCACAGGGAAATAATATGTGTAATCCTGATCTAACTCAACATTATAGTATTCCCATGTATTACTATCGAATGACACAGCCCTGTCGGGAGCGCCCACAAACTCACCATCAACCTTCAATGCCGCCCAGGCTTTCTCATGCCCGTGTTTCCCATTGATGGCCACGGCCAGATAACTGCCTTTCTCAACCCTTTCAACCGTAAACTCCGACTTAAAAGCACTTGTGGCTTTATTTTCCTGATAATCCATAAAAAGATTTGACGCCCTCCACTTGGATCTGGACAGCTCTTCACCTTTGAAGTATGCCTCTACCTCAGCTAGTCGCTGCGGCGCACCGGATATCCTTAAATATCTTATTGGCTCTCCATTCAAAACTCTCACCCTGGCGATGGTACCCAGTCCATTGCAATCGAGAGTGACTTTCCTCCAGTCGATGAGGTTGGCTGAAACTTCAGCATAAGCATCTTCAGCAAATTTCTCAAGCTCCGGGTTCAGCTCAGGATATTGTCTGTCCCTGATTTTTAGAATTACCTCATCAACAGGAACAATATCGCCTAAATCCAGACGAAACATCCTATCCTCCAATCTGGCAGTAAAAAAAGTTGCATTATCACCATCAAAAAGGTTCTTATCATATATCCCACGATTCACAAACATTGGCTTCTCTAAAAAAGCCTTCCTCGCTTCCTCAACCTGCTTAATCTTACTCTTGCCCGATCGGTCAATCTCTCTCACCTCCAGCGCATTATTGTCGGCCGCAAAACATGTTGCCTCGAATAGAGATTCAGCAAATCCAGGCACCTCAGCTTTATTGAATTCACCAATTTCATAATGATAGGGCTTCTCGGGATAGTTGAGTGCAACAACAGCAGGCTCCTTACCCTTCCCGGCCGGAATCACTTCGTAGGGGCCCTTACTCAAACCCGGTTCATCTAACTCTTCTCCAACAGCAAGCAGTATTGTACGGAAGGGCAAAACATCGACTTCAATTTCCTTACCCCACCTGAAACTTCCCAGGTTCTCCTCCCAGGGGTGGAACATCTGAACTTTCACTCGCTTGGCTTTTGAAAGGCCAAGCGACTCATTCAAATCCACCTTATAACTCACTGTATTCCAGCTATTATTCCTAAGTGTAATAAACCTCACCTTACTGTCGCCACGGGAAACTGCATAAGCACCATATTGAACAGAATCCAGCTGAAAGCCTTCGATAATCCTGTCACGGTATTTCCGGTGAAGATTAAATATCCTTGCCATCTTCGGATATTCATCATCCCTGAGAAACCATGGATTTCCATATATCTGGGGAGCTAGTATGAGGGCCCTGTTAAACGCTTGTAAGATCAATTCATCCTCCCAATAATCCAGACATGACGACAGGCAAACACCATGATCCTCATACATCCTGTCCATCCCTGGAGTAAGAGCTCTCTCGAGTGAACCCGACCGATGGTGCGTAGCAGTTTGCTTGTTATTGATAAAGACGTCGACATAAGTTTCTTCGCCAGCCCAAAGCTTATGGGTAATTAATGGATCAACCCTGCCAAAATCCACTCTATGACTACTAACAATCAAATCAGGAGTGTACTTTCTGCACTCCTCAAGAGTTTCTATCATGATGTCTTCCTCAGCTTTGTCGAATTGCTGAGCCACAGCATCCATCTTAAAAAGCTTAAAATTATAATCACGACAACAGCTCACCATCATCTCCTTTCTCAGCTGCCTATCTCTTTCCGTAGTCCCAAAGCCACCCGGCCCCAGCCATATCCCCAGTCTGCACCCAAACTCAGCAGCCTTAACAGCCAGAGGACCAAAGCCATTTGGGAACTGCTCCTTAAACTCCCGCGATTCAAAGTTCCCGTATTGATAAGGATTGAATCTCCCCACCCCAGCAGTACGTGGCCCATCATCAATATTCCCAACATCCAGAGAATAAATATCTAGTTCCATCCCATAAGTATCATACATCCATTTAAAGAAATCAAGGTTAATGAGTGCCTGAGCCTCGTTTGTTCCCTCATACTGACTATTTATCCAATCAAAAAAATGCGACTGTGAGGGCGAGTTCTTGTCGATTAATCTGGCTTGGGAGAAGAGGGAGGTTGAGAGTAGAAGAAATAAAATCGATAAGGAAAGAGTTTTGTATGCTTTCATGTTTGATATTATTTTGAGTTAAAGTTAGAGGAAAATGGGGAAACTTGATAGTTACAGCTAAAATATTCCAACTGATCCCGGGTCTCTCAGGTAGAAATATTCGTTAAGCCTTCTTCACCACCCTATCCTCAAAAAAGCAGCATATGGTGAACTTACTGAGGTCATGTAAACCGGATTCTGCCTATAATCATCACTAGTGAGAACATGCCTGATTTGGCCTTCATTCGACATAAGACCATCTGAGTAAGCTTTTGTCAGAGCTTTGCAGGCATCAGACAAATATGGCTCCTCCAGAGCCCCAACATAAACAGCAAAAGCCGTTGCCCACACATCAGCCTGCTTACTCAAGCCAGTGCTCGCCAGTAGAAATCCCCTTTCATCAGCAAAAGTCTTTGGAAGGTAATCGGAGATCTTATCTGCAATATTTTTGTAAACTATCGCCTTTTCAGCCAAACCTGATTGTTGAAATAGCTCAGCCATCTCACGCGCCGCCCGATATTTCAATACCGATCCAAAGCACACCTTTCCTGTCATGGTAATAACTTCGCGGAAACCAAAATCACGGGTCTGAAATGGTGGATCAATAATGAGTAGTTGAGTCTCCTGATCACCTGGTACAGATTCAAAAGCCAACTCCAGGCGGTCGAACAAGCTCTTTCCATTAACATCAATTTCAAGAATATCTTTCTCCTCTGTGAGAGATATATAATACCAAGCCATATGGATAAAAAAGTATTGATCTCCATAAGGCGGAAGTCGCCACATCTCAGCCCCTTGATTTTCATAGCTATAAGTACCAGGGAAATACACCGGCAGTCCATCATTAATCCTGATATGATCCGGGATTGATCCCTCTGGGATTGTAGATCCGGTTTTGCTAACCCAGCTACTATCAGCTTGTCTTTCAGCAGTATATAACAGCATCTTCAGTTGTTCGTCCTCGCTAATAAATCCACTTTCAATGCTCATAGCATAATCACGGATCCAAAAGGAGGGATAGCAATCACGCCCCCCCGGCCTGATCAGTGTAATACCTGAATTATTGGGACCAAAAGATGAATTCCGTCCCGGCAAATTATGTCCCGGCAGGATTCTTGAGCTGTCAATAACCTCAGCCGTAAGGTCTCTCATGAACACCATATCATCTTTTGAAAGCCTATCATGGCAAGCCGACAAAATCAGGATACTTATTAATATGATTGGAAATACTCCATTCATGAATTTATTTCTGGATTGTGTAAGCCTAAACGAAAAATGCCTCACGCAAGTTACACAATAGTAGGCGAATGAAGGTTTAAAATTGCAACTACTACAAGACAAAAGTGATCAATACTTTTTAAAATTAAAGGGTTTCAACTCCTCATGATTTATTCATGAATCAATTGGGTTAAAGCTTCAGGAAGATTTTTTTGGGCAAATTGCGAAAATATGCTATCACCAACAAAAGATGGACAATCCTAAACGTCATCCCGTACGTAAGCAAAAACATAAGAGACACAATATTGCTTCAACCTAAAAATAGGTGTTAACAGCAAACTCAAATTGATCGACAAAGTGAACGTCATTCCCGCGGAGGCGGGAAACTCATTGCGCTACACCAGCATTTCACAAAAAATTCCACCTCAACTGTTGCAAATTTTGTTTTGGTTCGTCTACAATGTGAAAACAGTTTAAAAATTAAAAAAGATGTCAAATCAAAACAATAGAACAATGAAAAAGTTAGCACTTAGTTTACTGGTTGTCCTGGTTCCAATATTTGCAATCGGACAAAACACCGAAATCGATAAATTATTCGAAAAATACGGTGATAAAGATGGTTTCACAACCGTAACCATCAACAAAGGATTATTTAAAATGGTAGCCCAAATGGATGCGGATGATGAAGATCTCAAGGCACTATCAGGGATGGAATCAATTAAGATTCTGGCAGTCGACAATACAGAAGTTGCGGACGGAGTAAATTTCTACAAAGCAGTAAGGTCTCAGCTCAAAGAGGCTAAGTACGAAGAACTTATGACAGTTAAAAGTAATGATGCAAATGTTGTATTCCTCGCCAGTCAGGATGGTGATATCATCAAAGAGCTCATCCTTCTGGTAGGTAGTGACGATGATGAAAACGCACTCATCTATATCAAGGGAAGCATCAGGCTGAAGGATGTTGCAAAAATTGGATCATCTTTCGGAATCGAAGAAGACAAAAATATGCATTTCCCAGGATTATAATTCCCCCTGCCAAAAGGGACACCTGTAACTAAGATCTTATATATAATATTGCAACCCCCCACCGAACCTGGGGGGTTTTTTTATGTGAAGTTTTAAATAATCTGGCCACAACATGTAATTTTTCATAATTTTGTTAAGTGTTTTAAAAACACTTAACAAACTAACAATTATGATAGTAAGCAAAAAAATACACGGATGGGTTTTATGTCTGATGCTTGTACTCATCAGTTTTAACGCCTATGCTCAGAAAGATATCCCTGCTTCCCGGATGATGGGAAAGTTGGAGTCATATGCTGATGGAAAAATTTCGGGGACCTGGCATTTCAATAAATTTAATGATGATGAAACGGGTACTTACGGACATAAAACCGTACACTCTGCCTACGATTCCTTAAATAATCTGGCATATATCTTAAGCGATGCCAGAAATGTAGCAGTTGCTCCATTAGCAGATTCAGCTTCACTTGAAATCACAAATCAAAAGGTAGTAATTCAAGGCAACCTATTCCTGGGCGTACCTACCCCAAAGGGAAAGTTTCACTTGATCGGAGCGATTCAGCCCTCATGGAATACAGGCGCAATATACTATTCTGATGATGGCGCCCAGTCGTGGGAAAAAAGTAAGAATGGAGATCTAAGCAATCAGGAGGTTAAGTGGTCTGCCATCCTCGAAGATCCAAATAAAACTGTATTGGTATTAACCCTTCGTACAGTTACTAAGGCAAGTTCCAAAATCAATATTTATTCATTCCTACGGTCTGTTGATCAAGGTAAATCATTCTCGCAAATTACTCAATGGGAAGAGAATGAAGCTTCTCAAGTATTGGCCTGTAAGCCCTACAATATCAATGAGGTGTATCTTGTCAAAAAGATTAATAACACGAATCTCTTTTATACCCAGATATTAAATCTTGATTCAGGAATCTTCGAACAGGTTTCTGTTCATTATACCGACAAAACCCCAACTAGCATTGTAGGGACCCATCATCAGGATACAACATGGTTTTATATTGGTGCAAAATCAGGAGGTTTTGTAAGCGATGATGGTGGTAGAAGTTGGAAAACCCGAAACCTTCGCCAAAAGCTAGCTGCCGTTCATCCCGAAAATCCTGAGTTATTAATTGAATCATCTGCCAATACCTGGTACTCGAAAAATGGAGGACAGAAGTGGGAAAGATTAGCCTGGTGGGAGCCGGTATTTGGTTGGGACATGCAGGGTTTTCAGTGGTACCGATCCAGAGATAAAGGCTGGATAGCTATTTTAAATAATGATTTTGGTGCCCATTTTACTACAGACTTTCAGGATAGCCTGTCGTGGAAGCATATGAATACCGATAATTACCATATGCTGATTCATCACGGCGCCTATGAAGAAAGCACGGACTTACTGGTGACCGGAAACCAGGATCGGGGTACCATGATTTGGGAGAAAGAGAAGGATGGGATCTATAAGGGAAACACGGTAACCAAAGCAGATGGATTAAGAGTTTGCATTGCGGATCAGGGAAACTCCTACTGGTATATCCATTACTGGAATACCATGTATCATAAGAAATTCAGACCCGGACAAAAAGAGAAAACTGACTCATTGATTGTTACCCTCCAGAGAACCTTAAAAGACACCACATGGTACACGCCACCAATGGCTCCATCATGGAAATCAGGAGAAGATGCTATATTTTTAGCCGGGAACAACCGCTTAATAAAGCTTAGCTACGATCCCTATTATAATAGCATTAGTCGGATGGAATTACCCTTTAATTTCAAAGATTCAACGAAGGAAGTGCTAACCGGACTGGCTACCACCAGAGCAGAAGCTAATCGAATGTTTGCTTGCAGCAGGAACGGGAAATTTTATTATTCCACAGATATTGGAAAAACCTGGACTCCAACTTCATACGAAGGGCCTATTCCTTTTGTGAAAAACCGCCCCTGGTGGGGACCCTATGGTTATGCAATTTCAACGGCTCCGGATAATCCTGATATTGTTTTCTGGGCAGGAGAAGGTGATAAATCCAGAGCCTTCCTGTTTTCAGAAGACGGAGGCAAAACTTTTGTAGTATCAACACGGGGCCTGCCGGAATGGTCGAATATACGCGACTTAGCCGTTTCCCCTGGTGGTGAATATGTATTTGCCAACAACGGCTATGTTTGGATCAAGGCCGACAATCGGTGGTACGACATGACTGGTGGCAGCTGCCCTTCAGGAGCTGCAATAACAGCTGTAGAATATTTGCCTAAGCAGAAGATCGTAAGGTATTTTACCTATGGATCCGGCGTTGTGGATTTTAAGTTGAAGTAGAGCGGATCACGTATCTCCGGATATTTAACTTTACATCGCCCCATGCTAACAAGTTAACATGCTAACTTGATGCAATTTGTGTTAAACTTTTAAACCATAATGCTCTGCAATTGTATTACGTCAATGAACATGTGGGATCAACGATACAACACTCCAGAGTATTTCTACGGCAAGGAGCCAAATGCGTTCTTTGCAAACGAGTTAAAAAAGCTTGATCCGGGAATGCTTCTACTACCGGCTGAGGGAGAAGGACGAAATGCTGTTTATGCTGCCAGTATAGGATGGGAGGTGCATGCCTTTGATTCTAGCAAAGTAGCCAGAGAAAAAGCGTTGAGGCTGGCTGCCGAAAGAAAGGTTAATATCCTTTTTACTATTTCTAATGTTCAGGATTTCGATACCGAAAAGTTTAAATATGATGCCATTGGCTTGATTTATACCCATTTCCCATTTGAAATGCGTCACGACTTTTTCCAAGAGATTCAAACCTACCTGGCCCCGGACGGCAAGATCATTCTCGAAGGGTTTCATAAAAAACAACTTCACCTCACAACCGGAGGGCCTAAAGATCCTACAATGCTTTTCTCTACCGAAGAGCTCGAAAAAAACTTCGATCAGCTTCACTTCGAATACCTAAAAGCCGAAACCATCGACCTCGCCGAATCCGATGGTCATAATGGAGAGGCCGAAGTTGTGAGGATGGTAGGAACAAAAAAGCAACAAATGACAAAAAATTAAAGATCCCTTTTAACCTCATTTCGTATTACTTAGCCCTATACTTTTGCCTCAAGCCCCAAGCCTTAAGAATTTTTCAATTAAACTTTTAGGGTAAACCCGCATCAAAGCGTTAATACTAAAAAGAAGCAATGAAAAGTAAATTACGAATTTTTTTCGTGGTTATGATGGTTCTATGCCCGATGCTCATCGCACCTCAAAGCACTGTGGCTCAGGAGAAACCCATTGTAATCAATGAGAGGTTTTATGGGAAAAACCTAAAAAACATTATTTCACTCCTGGCTGCAAAGTATAAATTAGAGGTAGATTATTCGCCTGAGATATTTAACACCGACATTTTTCCCGGCACTACTTTTTCTGATACTGAACTGGAAAAATGTTTGGAAACATTGCTTGACAAAGAAAAGTATGCGTATAAACTTATTGGACACAAACTGATCATAAGACCTTCAGGAACCAATATCACTTATAAACCACCCACCAAGACTAGCCCTGGCACGCACAAGGACTTCACTATAACGGGCCAGGTTAAAGACAAGAAATCAGGAGAAACTCTTCCATACGCTCAGTTGATAGTTGATGGTACCTTAAATGGCACAGTAACTAATGTTGATGGTTACTTCAGCATCTTTCACGTACCCATCGATACATCATCCCTTCTAATAAAATACGTAGGCTATGAGTCGCTCCACCTGAAACTCGATCCAGACATGACATTCAACGGAATGATAGTCGAGTTAAAACCGGCTACAGCTCAGTTGGGTGAAATTATAATAACAGGTAAGCAGGAAGAGTTAATGAGGATATCCAATCGCACAAACCTGGTTAGCCTGGCTCCCTCAAAAATTGCCGAGCTCCCTTCTATTGGAGAAAAAGATATCTTCAGGACCTTTCAGTTATTACCCGGTATCTCCGGTAGTCAGGAGTCTTCATCAGGATTATTTGTAAGAGGAGGCACACCGGATCAAAACCTAGTTCTATATGATGGGTTCACCGTTTACCACGTGGATCATCTTTTTGGTATGTTCTCTGCTTTCAACGCCGATGCTATCAAAGATGTAAAGCTCAGTAAGGGCGGTTTTGAATCAAAATACGGGGGACGCCTGAGTAGTGTGATGGAGATTACCGGTAAAGATGGCAATGAGAAGGGCTTTGATGCCGGTGCAACTATCGGACTGATCAGTGCAAATGCTTATGTTGAAATACCCATGGCAGGCAAGGGCTCTATTCTTTTATCAGGAAGAAAATCATTCCAGTCTTTTCTATACACCAAGATTTTCGACCAGTTTCAGAATAGTTCCACCAGTGAAACACCACAGATGCCAACCGGTAAGCAGATGGGTCGTTTCATGGGAGAAGCAACACCAAACTCCTATTTCTACGATCTAAATGGTAAAATAACTTTTAAGCCATCTTCAAATGACATCTTCTCCCTGAGCTTCTATAACGGTAAAGATGTATTGGATAATTCTACTGATTTTAATTTCGCCAGAGGAGGGATGTCCATGTCGGGTGGAAGAACCGACCTCACCGACTGGGGAAACTGGGGATCAAGTATGAAATGGTCAAAGCATTGGTCTGAAAACCTGTACACCAACACTCTCGCCTCCTTCTCTAACTATTTTAGCACCAGGAATATGACTTCCGAAAGCAGCTTTATGCGATCAGATGATACAAGAATAAGAAATATGGGTGTTTATGAGAACAATGACCTAAATGATTATTCAATCAAACAATCCACCGAATGGAAAACAGGGAAGAACAACCAAGTGGAATTTGGAGTTCAGGGATCATATTACACTGTCGACTATTTATACACCAGAAACGACACTATAAGCATCCAGGACAAGAACACCACAGGAGTTCTGGCTGCAGCCTATCTTCAGGATCAGTTAAAACTATTTAACAGGCTCACCATCACCCCTGGCTTGAGAACAAGCTGGTACAACAATACCAATAAAATCTATTTGGAACCTAGGTTTAATGCTAACCTAAGTATCACAGATAAACTCAAGCTAAAAGGATCCTGGGGCCATTTTTACCAATTCACCAACAGGATAATCCGTGATGACCTGGAATCCGGCAGTCGAGATTTCTGGCTCTTGGCAGATGGTGAAACAATACCGGTTGGCAAGAGTATTCATTATATCGCCGGATTGAGCTGGGAAAATAAAGACATGCTATTCGGAGTAGATGGCTTTTATAAAACACTTGATGGCTTAACCGAATATACTCTACAATATGTGCCGGCATACAGAGAAATTAACTACAACGAATTTTTCTACCCTGGTAGCGGTGAGGTTAAAGGAGTAGAATTCCTGGCACAAAAAAAGCGGGGTGATTTTAATGGATGGCTGTCCTATACCTACCAAACTGTAGAGCATCAATTTGATATATACGGACCCGATCCCTTTCCTGCCAGTCATGATGTTAGCCACGAGTTCAAAACCGTTAACACATACAAATTCCGAAACTGGACCTTCTCAGCCGTATGGATTTATGGAACAGGAAAGCCCTATACTGCCCCACTGGGAGCCTACGAAGTAATACTTCCTGATGGCAGCACCAAGGACTACATTACCGTCGGGGATAAAAATTCTTTCCGCCTGCCGGATTATCACAGACTTGATTTATCGGCACAATACAAAGTTCAAATGGGTAATCTCGGTTTAGGCACTCTTGGGTTCACCTTGTTCAACGCCTATAACCGTCAGAATGTATGGTATAAGCAATACGAAGTTATTGAAGGAGAATTGATTGAAACCGATGTTAAGCTCCTGGGAATTACCCCAAATATTTCATTCAGCATTAATCTCAACTAGACATATGAAAACAAAAATATATATCATACTCGCACTATTTGCTGGCTTAATGGCCTGCGAGGAAATTAATCCTGATGTTAAAACAACTGATAC
>CAYUNU010000096.1:0-10327 GCA_964446195.1 uncultured Porphyromonadaceae bacterium
CGCATAGAGCAGGGGGCTTGTTTATATATGATCATCAGGGATAATAATGACGGTATAAGAGATGGTGCGATATTGAAGTCGGATAAGGATGAGAGGTGTTATCCCAATCAGGCCATACCACTCAATCAGCTTGCTCGTCTTTCACAGAGGACGAAGGCTGTCAACTCTTTGTACCGCAAGAATAGCTCAAAGTACCAAAGGGTGATAATTGTTCATGTAGATAGTCGTAGTACTGGAGAGAACACAGATGTTTTCTTTTATCACCACCATAAGAGCAAATCGGGGAAGAGGCTGGCAAGGAATATACGAGATACCTTTAAGAGTAAATATGCTCAATATCAACCTTCAAGAGGTTATACGGGAACTGTTTCTGACCGCAGTAGTTTGTATGTTATCAGAAACACTCAACCTCCGGCTGTATTTATTGAATTAGGCAACATCAGGAACCCCAGGGACCAGCGTCGTTTTGTCCTTAAAGATAACAGGGAAGCACTTGCCAAGTGGATCAGTGAAGCAATTGTAAAAGACTACAAGGGAAGTTAGTATTTCTTTTTATCTAGATCTATTTTCCTGATTCTTAGTTTCTTAGGAGTAACTTCCAGATATTCATCCTCCTTAAGGTATTCCATATACTGCTCAAGAGAGAGGGTTTTTGGTGGGGCAATACTCTGTTTTTCATCTGAACCTGAAGCTCTCATATTTGTAAGTTTTTTAGTTTTACAAATATTAATTACGAGATCATTTGAACGAATATGCTCTCCGATTACCTGACCTTGATAGATTGGTTCACCAGGTGGGACAAGGAAAATTCCTCTATCCTGAAGTTTATCTATTGCATAAGGTATTGATGTACCTGTTTCCTGAGATATCAGGGCTCCATTTCTTTTGCTTCCTATTTCCCCTTTCCAAGGCATAAATGAGATAAAGCGGTGAGCCATAATAGCTTCCCCTTCAGTTAGGGTAAGGATCTGGTTTGAAATTCCCATCAGGCCGCGGGAAGGGATATGGAATTGCACGCTGTTACGGTCTCCTCTAAGTTCGATATCCAGGAGATCGCCTTTACGTGCTGTTACAGCTTCAATAACCTTCCCTTGGAATGCTTCGGGAACATTAATTGTAAGATGTTCGATTGGCTCATGAATTTTCCCATCAATTACTTTAGTAAGAACCTGTGGCTGTCCGAGTTGAAACTCATAGCCTTCGCGACGCATTGTTTCTACAAGTATAGATAAGTGAAGAATGCCACGACCATAAACATTGAGCATATCAGGAGAATCAGTCTCTTCGACACGCAGGGCAAGGTTTTTCTCAATTTCCCTGTAAAGTCTTTCACGGAGATGGCGAGAGGTAACAAATTTGCCATCCTGCCCGAAAAATGGAGAGTTATTGATAGTAAACATCATGCTCATGGTAGGCTCATCGACTGTTATTGGTACAAGAGCCTCCGGATTTTCCAGATCTGCCACAGTATCACCAATTTCAAAACCATCCAAACCCATTAAGGCAACTATTTCACCAGCTTGCACAGGTGTTTTGATTTTTTCTTTTCCTAGGCCTTCGAAGCGATATAATTCTTTGATAACAGATTTTATTGCTCTTCCATCGCTTTTCATCAGAGACACTTGTTGCCCCATCTGAATTGTTCCCCGGGAGACTCGTCCAACGGCAATTCTTCCAACATAAGAGGAGTAATCGAGGCTGGTTATCATCATTTGGAGAGTACCTTCAATAAAAGGTGCTTCCGGTATATGTTCTATTATTTGGTCAAGAAGAAAGCTTACATCCTGAGTTGGAGTTTCCCATGTTTCGCCCATCCATCCTTCTTTTGATGAGCCATAAACTGTTGGGAAATCAAGTTGATCCTCACTAGCATCCAGATGGGCCATCAGATCGAATACCTGTTCCTGTACTTCTTCTGGTTTGCAGTTAGGTTTATCGACTTTATTGATAACAACAATTGGTTTAAGATTTAATTCGATGGCTTTTTGAAGTACAAAACGAGTTTGAGGCATTGGTCCCTCGAAGGCATCTACCAGAAGTATCACGCCATCAGCCATGTTGAGAACCCTTTCCACTTCTCCACCAAAATCCGAGTGACCTGGGGTATCGATAATATTGATTTTTACATCCTTATATCTTACGGAAACGTTTTTTGAAAGGATTGTGATCCCACGTTCACGTTCCAGGTCGTTGCTATCGAGGATCAGGTCTTCAACCTCTTGATTGTCCCTAAACATTTTAACCTGATGTAATATTCTATCAACCAAAGTTGTCTTGCCGTGGTCGACGTGAGCTATGATAGCGATATTTCTGATACTCTGCATGATTGTCTACTGAATTTGGGGCGCAAAGGTAGGTATTAATGGCCAATTGTATATTATTAATTGCAAATTATAAGCCACAAGCCCTAAGTTGTTCATTTGCTGCAGGTTGTTTGGGTTTTTAGCACCTGGGTTATTTGTAGCTTAAGCTTTTGAAGTATTCTTTTTCGTTTTTCTAAAGGAGGATGGCACTAATGTGAAGCTGCTTATACCGAATTTCCTTGCTAGAAGTTCAAGTCCAATAAGTGAAAAACCACCTCCGGGTAATATTGATACTGTGGCAAACAGGGAGAATCGCCCAACATCTTTCAGTTGGTTTATTGCTTCTTTTACTTCTTCCTTAGTAGGTGGTTCCTTTCTATTTTTCAGATCAAGTTTATTTTCCAGCATTCTAAAGAAAACTGTTGCCATTAGTTTTGTTTCAACAGCTTCATTACCCAATTTCCCTGCTCCTTCTTTAATCATAGCGTTTGTTTTCCTTAAGTACCTCCATGCCAGACGTATAGATTTAAGGGTGAGCTTTTTGCCTTCCAGGTAGCTTAATTTACTTAAGAATCCTGGGGCAATAATTTTCTCTTGTTCTAATGCCTTGTCAATTGGTTTTTCATTTTCCACGAATGGCTCTGTGGGGGATTTGCTTAGTTGTTTTAGTCCCTCTTTGAAAGACACTTGCGGATTGTATCCCAGCATATTTTTTGCTGCAGAAATATCAAACCAATGAGATGAGGTTAGTTCATGCACCAGGAATTTGCACAATCTGGGTGGAGTATTTTTTTTGCTCCATTTATGCTTTTTTTCCAGTAAGTTGGCAATGATTAAGGCATTATATTTGGAGAGGTTTTTTTCCAGAGGGTCTATATTATTCGCCTCAAGCATTTGATTTAGGAGATCCCAAAGCCTGACTGGCTCCCCATTTGAGATGAAATAGGGTCTTCCCCAGATATCAGGGTTGTTTTCATCACTATTTAGCGCACATATATGAGCCTCAATACAGTTATCAATATACGTTGAGTCGATAATATTTTCTCCATCGCCAAGAATTCTCAGCTTACCATTTTTTGCCTGTTGAATAATTCTGGGGAGTATATGATTATCTCCAGGGCCCCATACCAGATGGGGTCGAAGAGAAATGGTTTTTAGTGTTGATCCATTAGCGTTTAGCACTGCTTTTTCAGCAATAGCTTTGGTAGTGGTATAATATGATAATGGTTGATTGGGATATGGAAGGTTTTCGTTTCCCCCTTCTATATCATGGCCATCAAAAACAACACTGGCAGAGCTGGTAAAAACCAGTCGGGTAATATTATTTTCCCTGCATGCATCTATAACATTTAGGGTCCCTAGCACATTGGAGCGAAAATACTCGCTATATGGCCCCCAGAACCCGGCTTTGGCCGCTACGTGAAATACAAAATCATGCTTAGCAAAGGCGCTAATCAGGGATGATCTGTCGCTCAAATCGGCTGTTATTGTTTTCGCGCCAATTTTTTTTAGTTCGGGATAATCTTTTCTTGACAAAGATGTTACTTGATGTCCATCTTCAATTAATCTTTTTACCAAGGCCTGGCCAATAAATCCGCCACCGCCTGTTACAAGAATTTTCATTTGATTTTTCTTTCTGCCCATTTAGCTAGTTTTTCCCTAAATATCTTGGCGTTATGTCGCGGGTCAACTGGGAAGTCAGGATGAAATAGGAAATGTTTGATATCATATGTCAAATCATTTTTACTTGCCATTTCAAGCAATTCACTTTTAAGCTGGTTTATATATAAACGCTTTTTTGCAGTTTTTGTTTGAACGCAAATGGCAGCTTCATAAGAATCCGTTTCTGATAGTCTAACTCCAATCAGTGCCGATCTGAAGACATCAGGATGCTTATTGAAGACAGCTTCAACAGGAATGGTGTATAGTGTTCTATTATTGTGAACTACTCTATGATTTTTTCTACCATAGAACCATAGTCTGCCTTCACTGTCCTGTCTTCCAATATCTCCCATTCGGTGCCATATGCTGTTATCGGAGTGGTCAGGTACTTTAGCCAAAGAATTAGCATATTGGTTGTTATGGTATTCGCTGGTAACTGACGGACCTTTCACTACAATCTCACCGATTATGTTTTTGCGGGCAATTATTTGTTTTGTCCATTCCATAATTGGCTCATCAGTGATATTAATAATTTTAACAGAAAGGCCGGGTAGGGGATATCCTATACATATCCCATTAGAGTACGCGGCTTCTTCCTCATTTTGATCCAGTAATTCGGTTGATGTGATATCCGAAACAGGCAGAGCCTCTGTTGCGCCATAGGGAGTATGAATAGTTGCGGAAGGGGCTATAATTTTCAGGAATGAGTTGATCAGTTCGAGAGGGACGGGAGCACCTGCAGAGATCACTCTATTCAGTGAATTCATTTTGATAGTTTGTCTTTCAGAAAAACTAACACGACGATTTAAGATCATAGGTGATCCGATCATTTGAGTACACTTGTGCTCATTGATATTGCTAATAAGCTTTTCAGGAGTTAAGTTGGCAGGTTTAAGAGGGTTCATATCAGCAATAACCAGGGAGCTTCCCAGGCAGATTACAAAAAGGCCCAGCAGGGGAAATGTGCACAGGTCAATTTCATCAGGTCCATATTTAAAATGCTCCTTCATCAGTTTTACCTGTGCATGCATTGTTTTGGCATGATAAATAACTCCTTTTGGAGGTCCTGTACTTCCACTTGTAAAGAATATGCCTGCTACATCATTTGCCTCGACATGGCACTGGGTACCTGGTAAATCTAATTCAGTCCGCAAGCTGGAATACCTGACAGAGCCAGGGATTTGTATTCTACCTGTATTGATCCATATGCTCACCTTTTTGAAAGCATCAGGATAAATATACTTAAGAAGGTGTGCTTTTGGTACGCCGATGAAGGCATTGGCATTGGAGTTTGACAGGGCTTTTATCATCGCCTTGGTTCCCATTCCCGGATCGATCATAATCGGGACAGCCCCAATCCTGAGTAGGGCAAAGCAGAGAACGAAAAAATCCGGTCCGGCGGAAACGAGTAAAATTGTTTTGGATCCTTTGGTGATGCCTAGGTTTTTCAGTCCGGCAGCCAAACGATCCACCTCCATATTCATTTCCTTAAAAGAGATTTTTTTGGGGTGGAGGATAGCGGGTTTGTTGGGAAATATCAAAGCATTTTGGCTAAGATATGAGGTGATATTATCCAGATGATTTATTTTACTCATTTTGTTTTTTTGAAAATCAGGATTTTACTTCCTATACCAGGCAATAACATTGTTAATACCGGCTCCCACGCTTAGGAATAATATATTTTTTGCATCAAGGTACTCCTTCTCATGAAAAATTCTCTTCAGGGCGAATGCAGGGCCGGAGGTATGTAATTCTCCCCAGTTGCCATTGGTTTTAATAATATTAACAGAATTATCGAGGGCCATTTCCAATTCTTCAGGAAATCCTCTAGGGCTTTGGGAGGGGATTATTAGGTCAAAATCATTGATAGAAACACCGGCTTCATTCAAAAAATCCCGCAAAGAATTCATGCTACAGTTGACACATTCCTGGAGATAGGAGCTTGTTTGCTCCAGCACCAGAATATTTCGTTTTTTTCTTCCACCCACTCGTTTTTTCCAGGAGATATAGCTCTTAAAAGAGTTCAGGTATTGAGGATAAGAAAAGTTCCGGATCATTTTAAAACCCTCATTTCCTTCTGACTTACCTAGAATGAGAGCTGAGGCTGATGGACGAAAATTATAGGATTCTGATAAACCTTTGAATGGCTCTGAGTCGCCCGTTATTATCATACCTTTGGATATTTGGCCAGTAGCGATGAATCCATCCATTATCTCTACTGCATTCAGCAAGCCACAACCTCCGGTATTTACATCGAAAGAGAAGGTCTTTTTATCCAGGGGATATAGTCTGGGATTTGCTCTCAATTCTTTTTGCAACAATGAAGCGATGGATGGTTCTCCAATATGTTTATCCCTATACATCCCGGCAAATATTATTAACTCCAACTCATTTGGGCTTATCCCTGCATCTGAAATGCACAATTTTGCTGCTTTTTTGGTTAGCCAAAATGTTCCTCTGATAGTTTTTATACCGGGGAGGGGTACTGTGGAGAGCATATCAATTTTAGTTCCCATATCTCTCAAGCATATTATTCATCGTAAAAATCACAACTCCGATAATTAGTCCGGATGCAAATGAGAGGAGCATAATTCTGTCTCCATTTTTAAATTTACCTTCATTAAGCAAAGTATATAAGCTAAGGAAATGGGAAGTGGAGGCTGTATTACCATACTCTTTGATGTTGATCACCACCTGTCCTGGTCTTTCGCCAAAATATTTTGCATAATGTTTAGATCCTGATCTTATGGCACTTCTGGAGGTCTGATGTGGTATCAGGTAGTCTATCTGACTAAAGGATAGTCTATTTTTTTTGAGTGCCTGTTCAACTAGTGGGCCTGAGTCGGCAATAGATACTTCATGTATTTTTTTTGCTTTTGTGCGCATGAATGCCCCGGGTGTTCTTCGGCTATGCCTGGCTATGCAAAGATGACTATATTCGGAGAGCGTAGTAAACCCGCTTATTGCTATTCCTGTTTTTTCATTATCTGTAGCCTGCATTATTACGGCTGCTCCAGCGTCACCCAGGGTGAGGGAAGCTAATTCCAGGCTCAATGGTGTTTTAATTGTTTTAAGCGCATGTTTACTCAGGCCAGTGATATATTCACCACTTACCACCATGCAATTTTTAACAATTCCTCTATTAATGTAGTTTTCAGCGATCATGACCCCTGTTAGCATCCCTGCACACGCATTGGAAATGTCAAGATAGATTGCCTTTGAAGCCCCTAATGAATTTTTTATTGAGGCAGACAAAGGCGGTTCATAGTGCTGAGAGAGGCCGTTTCTGTACTTGGTGATGGAGCAGCTTATTACTAGTTCAATATCCGAGCCTTGGTATTTGGAGTGTCTGAGGCAATCTAAACCTGCCTCAACAGCTAAAGTAAAAGAGTCCTCTCCTGGTGAACAAATTCTCCTTTCTTTGATCCCGGTGAGGAGCTCAAATTTATTTATTGCAGGGATTTTAAGATTTCTAACCAAATCTTTGGTAAGTAGCTTTTTCTCCGGTAGGCAAACACCAATGCTTTCAAATTCCACCATCTAATTCAGAGTTTATTATATACTGGATTAATAGTATTTGTATCCCTGATAAAAGTAATGATGATTTTAGCTAAAGCAAGAGCTGCATCCTCCTGAATGAAATGGCCGGCTTTTAGTATTTGATGATTCTGCGCAGCAGCACCTGGAATAATTGAGTGAAATATTTTCTCCCAGCCCCTGGTTATCGGGTCTGAATCACCAAAGATCGTGAGGAATGGTTTTTTCCATTTTGATAGTTTTTCCCAGGTCAGATCATTTAATTTTGCTTCCTGTTTATTTATCCTGATGGGCACTTTCCCGGGAAGTGTTCTTGGACCTGTTTTATATCTGGCTTTTGGGAAGGGGGCTTTATAGGCTCTCTTCTCTTCCTTTGAAAGCTTTTTAATGGAACCTGTATTTATAATTAGATCAACCGGAAGCCAGGGGCTAAACTTTGAAAACAGAACCCATAATTTAAAGATCAGTGGTTTTTTCTCCTTGCCGGTAGGCAGGCCTCCATTACTGATGATTATTCCTGCGTACCTGTCGGGGTCATTCATTGCTACCCTAAGTCCTATCATTGAGCCCCAGTCCTGGCCAAAAAGGTATACATCTTAGACATTCAGGGCTTTACTTAGTTTGTCAATAATATCAGAATGTTTACTCAGACTGTGCCAATAAAGGTTTATTGGCTTATCAGATTTTCCAAATCCTGCCATATCCGGAGCTATTACTCTTAGTTTTGCATCGACAAGAACTGGGATAATTTCTCTATACAAATATGACCAGCTTGGAACACCATGGAGAAGGATTATTACCGGTGCATCTCTTGGTCCTTCATCCAAATAGTGTATTCTTATTCCCTCAATAACAGAGTAGTGAGGAATAAATGGATAGTCCTTTAGTTGACTGAAACGATAATCTTTTGTCCTTAATAAGTTCATGAATTCCTTTTGGAACCCTTTTTTTTTAATAGAAGGACGGAGCGGTCTATCTGTTAATTAGCTTGGGGTTCATGCTGAAAATCAGGCATATTCTTGCTTCATTTATCTCAGGGCCCATATTTTCCTGGAAGAATGGGGTAAGGTAATATGTGCCAATTAATCCGATCCCAGTATTTTTATGTATGATAGAAGCGCTAAGTCCGTACTTGATTTTATTGAGATTGTAATCAGTGAAATCCTTGGGGCTAATTAATTCTTTTTTCTTCTCTTCTCCATCAAGATATTTTATTTTATGCTTACCATAAAAATAGAAATCAACAAAGCCGCCAGCTGACAGAACAAACATATCTGCTATGACGACATTGATGTTTACCGGTACGAAGAAGGTAGATGTGACCAGTTTGCTTTTTCCATATCCAAAAAAGGTGTTAACGTAATTATGATCAGGGTTATCATCTATCATATAATTGACCATATTTCCGTCGTCTGAAAGTGAGAAAACCAGGTTATTCTTAAATCGGTACTTATTAATTGATAGCCCGGCCCCTAGACTAAGGTATGCGTTTTTTGTTCCCAGTTGAAGGAAATCAATGGAATTGCGGCCGGTAAGCACATCAAAAAGAAATCCAGACCCAAATCCATTAATTGTAGTCTGAAAGTCTTCGGCATCCTTACCCAGAAAAAAATCGTACCCTGCACCGGAGTCCTCTCGATGGTTAATTTTGATCTTAGCACCAAACTTGGTCTGTGCTTGAAGGTTTAGTGTTATGGCAAAGCTTGCCAATATTAAAATGCTGATTTTGATATATTTCATGGTAATAATGTTTACGTTTTCTACTTGTAATTATTCTTAGCAGTTTTTGAAAATAGGCAATTTATCCAAAAGCAACAATTCTGGGCCGTCAAAGCTGGCTTTTTTATGCTTCATATTTTTTTTTGAGAGAGATAATTTTTAATAAAATAGTTCTACCTTTGCGCAAATTAATTTTTTTAATAATGAATAAAGGAACAGTAAAATTTTTCAATGATTCCAAAGGTTATGGTTTCATTGTAGACACAGACACAGAAAAAGAATACTTCGTACACGTATCAGGCCTCGTTGATGAGGTTCGTGAAAATGATGAAGTTACCTTCGAATTAGCAGAAGGAAGAAAAGGTCTTAATGCAGTTAATGTTAAACTTGCTTAGTTTATATATAACAAGTCATTAAAGAATTTAAGGTCCTGCAAACGCAGGGCCTTTTTTATTTCCATAAAAATTATTTTGCAAGAAAAGTGTTACCTTAATCCTGATAAAAATAGCTTTTGAATCATGATTAATGTACTATCGCCATTCGACTTAAGTGTCATTAAGTCAGTTCCATCTGTTGGGAACAAGGAAGTTGAACATGCTTTGCAAGTAGCTGATGGCTTATACAAGGACAGGACGAAATGGTTGCCTCCCTATATCAGGATAGAGATTTTAGAAAAGCTTTCAGTCATTATGAAAGAAAGGTTTGACGAATTGCTTGCAAGGGCTGCCGAGGAGGGGGGTAAGCCTTATATGGATTCGAAGGTTGAGGTTCTTCGGGCAATAAATGGGGTAAAAATAGCCTCAGAACATATTGGGCAGTTAAAGGGACAGGAAGTTCCAATGGGATTGACAAGTGCATCGCGGAACAGGATAGCCTATACCCGAATGGAACCCATAGGAGTGGTTGTATCCATTTCTGCTTTTAATCATCCTCTGAACCTGATTATTCATCAAACTGTTACAGCTATTGCTGCCGGATGTCCTGTAATAGTTAAGCCTGCCAAAAGCACACCATTATCTTGTATGCTTTTAGCAGATTTGCTCACCCAGGCAGGTCTGCCCGAGGGGTGGTGTCAGGTATTGATTTGTGGTCACGAATCGGTAGAA
>CAYUNU010000097.1:0-10310 GCA_964446195.1 uncultured Porphyromonadaceae bacterium
CCTGCTTGGCATGCTGGAAATGGTCAGCCTTGATGAGGCCCCTGAAGAAGCAGAGTCTCAATATATGATAGTTGGGTTTTGTGTTTTTCTTGTTATGCATCTATCGTTTATTAAACATCTGAGGGTTTTGCCAAATCCTTTTTGTACCCGCTACTCATTTCTAAGTATATTAATATGTGATATCAACACAATTATGTATATGTTTTAAGCATTATTCAAGCTTATTTTGATACAAATAAATCAATGCTGCTAATGCATAAAAAAACTGGAATACGTTTCAACCTAAACCGAACTATGCCTAAAAGCAGCTTGTTTTTACAAAGCGTGTGTGCGACTATCCTTATCCGGTCCTTCACCAGCCCGATAACCAGGGGGTTTTACCCTCTGCATGCCTAAACAATATCATAATCGTTTCCTGCGAGATCCCAGGCATGGGTCGCCTGCACGCTTTTGTTATCTTTGCAGAATGCAATTTTTCAGAAAGAAGATAGAAGGCCTCGAAAATTTCTCTACCCTGGGAGTTGATTTCCACAATCATGTCCTACCCGGCATCGATGATGGATCACCCACCTTGGAAGAGTCCTTGAAAATGCTTCAGCTGTGGATCGACATGGGGTTTAAGAAAATTATCACCTCCCCTCATGTGATTACTGCTTTGTATCCTAATACAAAAGATATTATTCTCGGACAGATGCATCACCTCAAAGAAGTTATTGATGTTAACAATATGCCTATCGAGCTTGAAGCAACAGCAGAATATCGTCTGGATTTTGAATTTCTGGAAAGAATGGAGAAAGGAGAGCTTCTCCCCTTTGGTCCAAATAATTTTATCCTTATAGAACTCCCATTCCAAAAACCAGCTTTTTCAATTGAGGAAATAATTTTTGAAATAGAAAGTGCAGGTTATCAACCGATCCTGGCCCACCCCGAAAGATACATTTACTTGTATTCGGATTTCAAAAAATATCAGGCGATGAAGGACAGAGGACTGCTCTTTCAGCTCAATGCAAACTCCCTTAACGGATTTTATAACGGACTTGTAAAAAGAACAGCTGAAAAGCTTATTAAAAACAATCTGATAGAATTCATCTGCTCAGATGCCCATCATTGCCACCATCTTACCGAAATGAATAAACTATTGAAAAACAGACACTTTAACAAATTGCTTGAAAGCAATTTGCTTAGAAACATTGAGCTGAGCTAAGCTAAATCCCCCCAATAACACACGAAAAAATCACACAAAAAAAGGCCCGTCTTCAAGCGGGGAGCTATGAAGACAGGCCAATAAGAACCACCTTACAGATGGGATAATTCCATTATCCCTCACAAGATTGTGTGATAGCTAATTTACGGATAAATCAAATTTCG
This sequence comes from uncultured Porphyromonadaceae bacterium, assembly GCA_964446195.1. Taxonomy (GTDB): domain Bacteria; phylum Bacteroidota; class Bacteroidia; order Bacteroidales; family UBA12481; genus JAUVKA01. The sequence continues at coordinate 1,369 of CAYUNU010000097.1, forward strand.
ACCAAGCTATTGATAATGGAGTTATTAACATTAAAATTGGAATTTTATGCTCCGAATTTAAGCTCTGCCGGTAAATGATTCTTTCTATATTTGTTCTGTAGAATAAAAGGAGCTAGAGATGTCAATAAAAGTTGAAAACCTAAGTAAAAAATACGGCGACCAAAAAGCCTTAAACGATGTATCTTTCAACATCAAAACAGGAGAAGTAGTTGGTTTTATCGGCCCAAATGGAGCCGGGAAATCTACAATGATGAAGATTATCACAGGCTTCATTCCTCAAACAGAAGGTATCGTACTGGTCAACGAAATGAATACCCTGGAACATTCACTCGAAATAAAACGAATGATAGGCTACCTGCCCGAACATAATCCCCTCTATCTGGATATGTATGTTAAGGAGTATCTCAAAATGGTAGGCGACATATATAAAACAGAGGGAAAAAGAAGAAAAACAGAAGATAATCCTGTACTCAAAAATGTTAGTAAAAGAGTTGCTGAAATGATAGACATGGTAGGGCTCGGGATTGAGCAACATAAAAAAATAGGAGCCCTGTCCAAAGGATTCAGACAAAGAGTTGGCTTAGCCCAAGCTTTGATACATGATCCTGAAGTTCTCATCCTGGATGAGCCAACATCAGGATTAGATCCTAACCAAATTGTGGAAATAAGAAATTTTATAAGCAAACTGGGCAAGGATAAAACAGTAATGCTATCAACCCATATAATGCAGGAAGTACAAGCCATATGCGACAGAGTCATCATCATTAACCTTGGCCGTATTGTTGCAGATGACCCAACAGAAAAAATACAAAGCCAAAACATTGATGCTTTTCAAACAATTGAACTTGAGCTCGATAGCGATATAAGCGCGAATGCACTCAAGCAAATTCATGGCGTTGTTAAGGTGAAGAAAATTGACAAAAATCACTTCCTTCTTGAGGGTAAACCAAATCGGGATATACGATCCGAGGTGTTCCAGTGGGCAGTGAAAAATAAAGTTACCGTTCTACAACTTGCCAAAAGAGAAAAAAGCCTTGAAGAAGTTTTCCAGGAACTAACAAAATAAAACAGGTAGAAACGCATACTTCCGTCTCCTTTTCAAAGACCAGACAAACTACATGCACAGAAGAAAGACAAGAATCGTAAATATTGGAGGGTTGCCAATGGGAGGGAACCATCCCATACGCGTGCAGTCAATGACCAATCTGCCAACGTCTGATATTGAAGGTCAAGTGGAGCAGATAAAACGAATAATTGATGCAGGTGGCGAATATGTCCGAATTACTGTCCCTACCCTTAAGGATGTTGAACATCTTGCCAAAATAAAAGAAAAAATAAAGTGCCCAATAATTGCCGATGTCCATTTCTCTCCCAAAATAGCCATTGCAGCAGCTAAAGTTGCCGATAAAGTAAGAATAAACCCGGGCAACTTCTTCCACACTCAGCAGCTAGACGAGGCAATGCTACCCCTGATTAATACCTGTAAGGAATACGGAACTGCCATTCGTATTGGAACAAACCATGGATCCTTGTCGGAAAGAATAATGGAGATGTATGGCGACACCCCCCTGGGAATGGTTGAGTCTACACTGGAGGCTGTTAGGGTATGTATGAAGGAAGACTTTCATGATATCGTCCTCTCCCTAAAATCATCCAACGTTACAGTGATGGTGGAAGCCACTCGTTTGCTGGTAAATAAAATGGATACAGAAGGGATGGATTACCCTATTCATCTGGGGGTTACAGAGGCTGGTGATGGTGACGACGGCAGGATAAAATCTGCAGTTGGCATAGGATCTCTCCTGGTTGATGGAATAGGTGATACAATCAGAGTCTCACTAACAGAAGAGCCGGAAAAGGAAATACCAGTTGCCTACAACATTTTGCAGGCATCCAGATCAAGAATTACAAAAACAGACTATATAGCCTGTCCGGGATGCGGACGAACAACTTTTAAGCTGCAGGAAGGATTGCGGAAAGTTCGGGAAGCAACCAGTCATCTCGTAGGCTTGAAGATAGCAGTAATGGGTTGTATTGTAAATGGTCCCGGCGAGATGGCCGACGCCGACTTTGGCTATGTTGGAGCAGGCCCGGGCCTCGTCAGCCTGTACAAGGGGAAAGAGCTAATACAGAAAAACATCCCCGAAGAGAAAGCAATTGAAGCATTACTAAACCTAATTGAAAACAACATGTAGGGACGCATATTTGCGTCCGGTCGATGGAAGGCCAGACTGCGATATAACAAGCACATCTCAGCCCGAAATCCTGATTTATTTAAAATTATGAAGAGAGCATTTACCATATTAATATTAGTGTATGTTTGCGCCTCCAGTCTCCAGGCGCAATTCCGCAAAGAACGCAGTCCCTGGGGACAGGTCGGCCTGGGAACAGCCGAAGTACTCGGATCGGAGGCACTTAGCAGTATAGTCCTATATCTGTCACCACGCGAATTCAGCAACTGGGAAGATAAGTTCTGGCTTTACTGGGGTGAAAACCTTCACAGAGCATACACAACACCCCCGGTATGGGATAAAGATGGCTGGGTAGTTAACTATGTCGGTCACCCCGTTCAGGGAAACCTGGCCTTTAACGCTCTGAGGAGTCAGGGAGCAAACTTCTGGCAGTCAAGCGCTTTCACCCTGGGGCACACTTTACTGTGGGAGTATTTCCTGGAAGCAATCAACGAACAACCATCAATAAACGACCTTATCGTTACTCCGCTTGCCGGGATAGCCATGGGTGAACTGGTAAACATGATGACAAGGCAGTTCAAAAAAGGTGGGTTTACAACTACTGAGAAAATCCTGGTGACAATACTGAATCCATTTTACTTGCTCAACCAAGGATTTAAACCCAAAAAAGTACCGCCCCGACTATGATCAAAAACCTTATATTCGACCTTGGTGGAGTGCTATTGGACATAGAGTTCAAAAGAACTGTCGATGCCTTTTCTAAGCTTGGTATTAAAAATGCCTATCAGCTTAATGATTATCCTGATGTTTTAGATCTTTTCATGGCCCTGGAAAGAGGACAACACAGTCCCGAAAATTTTAGAAAAAGGTTCAGAGTGCTAAGCGGTTTCGATGGATGCGATTTAGATCTTGACGAGGCTTTCAATGCCCTTTTGGTGGGCTTTGTGCCAGAAAGAATAGAAAGAGTGCAGGATCTGAATCTAAAATATAATACTTATATCCTGAGTAATACTAATGCTATTCATTGCAAATACTATAACCAGCTTTTGTATGATACTATGGGTATTAAAGACCTCGATCATCTTGTCAAAAAAGCTTACTACTCACACGACCTGAAGAGCCGTAAGCCCGAAAAGGAAATCTACCTGCGAATGATAGCCGATGCAGGTATTAAACCAGCGGAAAGCCTCTTCATCGACGACAGGCAGGAAAACCTTGATGCAGCAAAAACGCTAGGTCTCGAAATAATGCTGGTAAACGAAAAACACACCATCATGGAAGCCCTTAAAGACCTCTAAAACAAATGAATATCGGCAGTAAAGCACATACATCCATTTGGTACGATCAAGACCAACAAAAGGTCTTCTATATCGACCAAACCCTCTTACCCTGGGAACTAAAAATCAGGGAGATGAGGAATCTGGATGATGCTGTTCGTGCCATTAGCGACATGGAAGTGAGGGGAGCCCCACTGATCGGAGTAACGGCTGCTTTTGGGATGTGGCTGGCTGCCAAACATGACCTCAATATTAAAGAGTCGGCAAGCATTCTCATGGCAACGCGCCCCACCGCTTTTAACCTAAAGTGGGCAGTGGAAAAGATGCTGGGAAAAAAACCTGATCTGGAAACAGCTTTAAAAATCAGGATAAATGAAATTGATTGTTCTGGGAAAATTGGTGAATTTGGATTGCCCCTGATAAATGAAATTGCCGAAACAAAAAAGGGTAAGCCTGTGAATATCCTCACCCACTGCAATGCCGGGTGGCTCGCCTGTGTTGAGTGGGGAACAGCTACTGCACCAATGTATATGGCTCATGATCTGGGTGTTCCAATACATGTTTGGGTCGACGAAACACGCCCGCGGAACCAGGGAGCAAAGCTTACTGCCTTTGAGCTCGAAGCCCATGGTGTACCTTACACACTGATACCCGACAATACAGGCGGTCATCTTATGCAAAACGGTATGGTGGATATGGTGATTGTGGGAACAGATAGAGTGGCTGCAAATGGTGACGTGGCTAACAAGATCGGAACATACTTAAAAGCCCTGGCTGCCAAGGATAACAACATTCCCTTTTTTGTGGCTATGCCCTACTCCAGCTTTGATCCCGATACGCTCACAGGAAATGACATAACCATTGAAGAACGATCAGGTGATGAGGTGAGAATAATGAATGGCTTCCTCGAATCACCTAAGTCTTTTCCCATTGTCCCGGATAACACACCTGTGGCAAACTATGGCTTTGATATAACACCGGCCCGACTGGTAAGTGGCTATATTACTGAGAAAGGGATCAAGAAGAAATCCGACCTTTAAACAGATTGAAGAATAAGAGGTAGAATATCAAAGTAGTGTAGATATTCAATATCGCCATTCCAAGAAACCCGCTTCCAAAAACAAATAATATAGATATTCCCATCAGGATAGTACTAGAGATAACTGCCAGGAATAAAGCTTTGGATCTGATAGCAGGATAACTTTCCTTTTCGTGTTTCTCTTTTGTGAAAGCAAGAAGAAAAAGACCTGCCAGAAGAAGAATTAAAACCAACTCCTCAAAAATGTTCGTCCGAAAAACCGCAAACACCTTTGTCTCAATATATGATGAGAATATTGCAAAAACAGGAGCCTCAAGTCGAGGGTTGAGGGTGAAATATATCACAGCCAAAACCCCGCCAGAAAGAAGCGAAAGATAACCTGGCACCCTCCATCGGTGAGCTAGAAGAAACTGTTCCATATTGACCTCCTTATCTATTCTTTTTGAAATCATTACCCGAAAGAAGTAGCCAGGTAAGAATCCCGAAACGCCTTCTTTCCTGTCGTGGCATTTCGGCGAATAGCGGATCAGCCTTTTCTTTCCATTTTTCTGCTAAGGGTCGTGTTTTAGCAGCAAGCTCAGCACCCGACTCCGGGTGCCTGAGGTGAGTCGATTTTACTTCCGGGTTAGTTGTTAGTTCAACCATGGCATCAGGCACGTCCATCATGGGACATGGCCTGAGAAAATTCCTGGAGAAAGGCTTAATGCTACGGAACTTCTTAAAGAAAGGTGATCTCAAGGCATCCTCCAGAGACATGTCATTAATGTTAACATCTGAGTAATGACAAAAGGCACAAGGCTCAACATCACCATTAGAATTGATATGTGCAAAATCATTACCAGCCGCAACACAGCCAATAGCCTTATGACCGCTATTAGCAAAATCAATGATAGAGAACTTGTTTTTTTTGGAGTAGGCAGCAACCTTTTCCAACACATGAGCCCGCTGTTCGGCCGAACAGCAAAGAGATACATCAGCATCACTTCCTATGGGAAAATAATTGAATAGCCATCCAAACCAAGCTCCCTGCTCACGGATGAAATCCAGAAACTCATCACTAGCGATAGTCTTGTAGTTCTTCGAATGGTAACAGGCAGAAAACCCAAAACCTATATCTCTGTCCTTGAGAATCTTCATGGCAGCAAGAACCTTCTGATAGGTCCCCTTTCCCCTCCTGAAATCCGTGTCCTCCTCAAAACCCTCTATACTAATAAAGGCATTCAGATTACCCAGCTTCACCATCTCGTCTGCAAAAGCTTCGTCAATCAAGGTAGCATTGGTGAACATGGCAAAATTTAACTTGTTGTGCTTCCTGCATAAACGAAGGATATCATCCTTCCTCATCATAGGCTCACCACCGCTCATGAGGATATCCATAATACCCATCTTCCTGGCATCCCTTAGAATCTCATCCAGCTTTTCATACGATAAATCACTGTTCTTCTTGTAGTCGGCAGCCCAGCAACCTGTGCATTTAAGATTGCAGGACGATGTGGGGTCCAACAACAAGTCTCTGGGTATTACCGACTTATACTTCCGATTAAGATAGAGCTCCTTGAAGATACGGAAAGTACCATTGATAGTAAGAAAAGTAAAAAGGTTTTTAACTTCAAAAAACCTGTAAACCCTGTAAACATAGTTTTTGTGGTGGGGAAAAGCAGGAATTTTCTTCTTTTCCCCCCGAACGGTAAGATATGGCATAGACGTACTGAATGGCCCGAAAGAGTGAAAATCAGGATATTATTTAAAAGTTATCATTACTGTTATATACAGGATACTTGGCTGTTGTGCCATCATCAAATTTAAACTGTATCCCAACCAGGCCCCACTTGTGGTTTGCCCAGTATGTAATCTCACTAACACCCATCTCATTAGTATTCTCTACTACTTTGATTACCTTAATATCAAAGAAACCGTAGGAATAATCGTCTGTATCCGAAACACTAACAACTTCTCTCACTGCGTTGGAACCATCAATGGGATAGGTATCACCAACTTTCGCATCATACTTAACAATAATGCCGGGAAGCAGTCCTGATACACTTGAAATACCCTTGTCTGTCGACTTAAAAGAAATATTGCTGGCAGAAACTGTATTTCCATCAACGGTGCATTCCGGTGCATTAGATAGGATATTCAGGATTGTTGGATTGGTAACAGTAGCTGATCCGGTATAAGTTGAAACTCCGTCTTCAAGCTCCGTAACTGTAGCCGTAAAATTACTCACCCCGGCAACTTCCTGTGAAGAAGACGAAACAACATTACCTACAGCACCCATGGAGGATTGCTCCCCGGAAAGAGATTTAATTGGGTCAACACTTTTATTACAAGAGGAAACAAAAAGTAAAAGAGCTACACTGAGCCCAAAATTAAAAAACAATCTCATTTTCATAACGGCTAGTTCTTTGTTAAACAACGATTTACAAATATTTAGGGTTTTTTTATCCCTTCCACCAAAATAATAAATATCTATTACAAAACTAACCTTACTGCCTGATATTGTAAGCAATAAGTACATCACCATGCCTAACCAGCAACATCCCATTGTAAATAGCAGGCCTCGCCCAAAATGGGCCCTTCCCCTCCATTACACGGAAAGAACTAATCACCTTAAAGGCCTCAGGACTGGCCTCGACAAGCGCCATATTTCCATGTTTCTCTTCCATACAATACAACAAACCATCAGCAGATAAAATTGGGCCCTTATTATGAAAATCAGCAATCCAAACAATCTCACCGGAGTCCCAGTTCATGCAAAGCCATTTGCCTGAGTTGCGGCCGGTAAAATTTGAGCCGTAAATAAAGCCATCAACAACAACTACTCCATGGTTCTGATTGTCAAAAGTATGATCTGCATATTTTTCCGAAACAGATTTCCCATCGTTACTAATTTTCAACATCACCGATTTAGTGTCCCATCCGTTTGATATCCATAAACAGCTATCCCGATATATTGGCGTATTGGCCAGGATTGTCGCATTATCGCCATTTTTATCGAGGAAATTATAATGATAGCTCCATAGAATCTCCCCATTGTCAACATCAACACCATGCATATGAGTTTGTGTAGCGGTAATGAAATACTTTTTGCCACAATGGTCGATACATATGGGCGACATATTTGATCTGTGAGCTCCAATGGATTCTGATTTCCATATCAATTCGCCTGTCATCTTATCCAGAGCAATGACCGTCGTCGACTCACCAGCCGGAGTAGTAAGTATCTTATCATCAACGATAAGTACAGATTCAGAAACACCAAACATATCCCAACTGCTACCATATTTCTCATGTATGTCAACTACCCATATCTCTTCTCCACTAAGAGCATTAAAGCAAGTCATGCGATCCATGCCCGTTAACACATATATACGATCATCTTCTACTGTTGGCGTACCCCGTGTTTCGGGGAAGCTCTTCTCCCAAGAATGCCCATAGGGTTTCTGCCACAGGATATTTCCCTCGAGGTCTAATGCTGTTAAATATTCCAACGAATCTTTTATCCCGGTAGCATAGATCATATCTTTTGTTGCCACGGCTGAAGAGAACCCTCTACCAACACCTTCCTTCACAAAAAGAATTTCAGGGCCACCCTCCGGCCATTCTCTTAACAAGGAAGTATCAGAAAAAATTCCATCCCGATTTGGCCCCCGCCACTGTGCATCCTGCGCACTAACAATAGTGGAGTTGGCAATAATCATCATAAGGATGATACTAATAGGTATCAATAATCTGGAAAAAGGCTTACTCATAATCTTGGTTTTCTATATAATTTTCAAATATAGAAATATAAAAGCAAAGCGATAAAAAGGGATAGTAAGCCTATTCTCCCTTGATAAACTTCGTTTGCATATAGTGATCACCATCCTTAAAAACCAGGATATAAGTGCCATTGAGCAACGTACTTATATCCAGTGATTCCAATCTTTTGCTAACTCTTTGCTCCCTGATCACCTGCCCCTCCATATTGACGATCATCAGCTGGGCATTAACAGAATGATATTCAGGCAGCTTTACGAAAATTGCCTCGCTGGAGGGGTTTGGGAAAACTTCAATAAGCGATAACTCAATATTATTGATCTGTTCTATCCCACTGCCATCAGCTTTCTCCTGCACCACAACTATGGGCACATAACCATTTTCCAATCCTGCTGGAGGAGTAACAAAAAGAGCATCATCGAAAGCTACTAATTCTCCTTTCCAGGGATCCTTCATATAAGTTTGATCAATAGTCCAGTTTTCATGCATGGCCACAATGAGGTTCTGAAGACTGTCTTTTTTGCTTTCCGACCAGTTGAATTGCTGAAATACTGGCTGATCGATAAAACGGTACCAGAAATAGACCACTTTGGAGTTATCATTCAAATAGGCATAATAAGGGCCGGCAACCGGACCGGGATATCTCCAGGCTCCTTTCAATTCGGCATGATAAGG